>NZ_LZMG01000296.1:0-52756 GCF_001673615.1 Mycobacterium sp. 1245499.0 | reverse complement strand
CCGGTTGCGGGTGCCGTCGGGCAACACCCGCGGCAGCAGAAAGCACGACAGCCCGCCCGGTGCCTGCGCGAGCACCAAGAAGATGTCGCACATCGGCGCCGAGGTGAACCACTTGTGACCGGTCAGGCGGTAGGAGCCGTCAGCGTTCGGGATCGCCTGGGTGGTGCCGGCGCGCACATCGGAGCCACCCTGCTTCTCCGTCATCGACATGCCCGCGGTGATACCCGGCTTGGTGGTGGCCAGCCGGAGCTCGGGGTCGTATTCGCGGCTGGTCAGCAGCGGCTCGTACACCCTGGCCAGCTCGGGGTTGAAGCGCAGCGCGGGAACGACGGCGTACGTCATCGAGATCGGGCAGACGTGGCCCGGCTCGACCGTCCACACCGACGTCTTGGCGGCGCGGACCACGTGCGCGCCCGGCCGCTCGTCGGCCCAGGGCGCGGCGTGCATGCCGTGGGCGATCGCCGCGCGCATCAGTTCGTGGTAGGCGGGGTCGTACTCGACCTCGTCGATGCGGTGGCCGTTGCGGTCGTGGGTGTGCAGGACGGGCCGATTGCGGTCGGCGAGCTCGCCCCACCGCTGCGCCTGCTGGGTGGCCGACAGCGCCCCAACCTCATTCACCTCCTCCAGGCCCCACTGGCCGCCCTCGCGGATCAGGGCCTCGATGAGCACCGCGGAACTGGCGGGGTTGTGGTTCTCCAGGGGCGGGACCTGGTTGGTGACGACATGCGTATCCGACATGCCACCAATGTTACATTGTCCCGACAGCTGCACAAGAGGTGTAACAGCGGGTTAGTCCTTGACGTTCTCCCGCAGGAAGGCGATGTCGTCCTTGCGGCCCTCGTCCGCGGTTTCGCAGATCACCGGTGCGCCGGCGGCCTCGACCACCGCGACGAGCAGCTGCGGGTCGATCTGGCCGGTGCCGAAGTTGGCGTGCCGGTCGGCACCGGAGCCGGCCGCGTCCCTCGAGTCGTTGCAGTGCACCAGGTCGATGCGTCCGGTCAGCGACTTGATCCGGTCGACCGCGTCGATCAGGGCCTCCCCGGCGGCCCAGGCGTGGCAGGTGTCCAGGCAGAAGCCAATTCCCTTGTCGCCGATGTGATCCCACAGCCGGCCGATGGTGTCGAAATAGCGGGCCATCGCGTGGTCGCCGCCGGCGGTGTTCTCCAGGTACACCTGCACGTCTGATTCCAGGTAGTCCAGCGCTTTGACCCACCGCTGGAAGCCGGCTTCCATGTCGTCGTCGTCGGCGTGGCCGCCATGCACGATGACCGCCGTCGCGTCGATCTGCGCGGCCGCGTCGCAGGTGTCCTGCAGGATCTTGCGCGACGGGATCCGGATGCGGTTGTTCGCCGACGCGACGTTGATGAGGTACGGCGCATGGACGTACAGCGGGACGGTCGACGCTTTGAGCGCCTCGGCGTCCTCGCGGGGCTTGGGTTTTTTCCAGCTCTGCGGGTTGCCGAGGAAGAACTGCACGACGTCGGCTCCGTCGGCCTGCGCGGCGGCCAGCGGGTCGTCGTTGCGGACGTGTGAACCGATGAGCACGGGGACAGTCTAGTGAGGGGTAGTGACGCGAGCGATCCACCAGCACATGCACTAGCGCGCTGTGCCGATGAGCTCGATGGGACACCGATCGCCTGGGTGACTTTCGCCTCGCGCACACGCGAATAGAATTTTTCCATGCCGCTGCTGCGTGTCGATACCGCTGGCGTCCAGGCGATGGCCGCCCGATGGGCGGCGTCGGTCGGCGAGCTGGCTGGGACGGAGGTCCCCCCGGCATGGATCGGCTTCTCGTGTCAGGCCAGCGCCGCGGCAGTTAACGCCGCGCATATTGAGGTCACGGAGTTCACCGCGGCACTGGCCGCCCGGGTCGGCGCCCATGCAGCCCACATCGGCGAGGCCGACGCGGGCTACGTAGCCAATGAAGCCGATGCGGCGAACGCGTTAGCCTCGGTGGCTCCTCGGGTGACCGGCGTGTAGCGATGTCGGCGGGTGCTGGGATCCCGAGCCTCTCTCAGCTGGTGGCGTGGCCCAACGGGTATCTCACGGAGGCGGCCGACCACTGGGAATTGGTGGGCGCGCGCAGCTACGGAGTGGCTAACCGAGCGTGGCGCGACGCGTTGGCGGCGGATTGGCACGGAAATGGCGCCGAGGCGCTGCGCACGGCCGCCCATGCCGACATGCTGGCTACCAGCGGGGTGGCCGACCAACTGCAGGCGGCGGCCAAGATGGCTCGCAGCGGCGCTTCAGACCTTCAAGCGGCACGGTCGCGGGTGCGCTACGCGGTGCTGGACGCCAACGCGGCAGGGTTCGACGTCGATGACGACATGGCGGTCATCGACCGCTCCACTGGGGGATCGGCGGCCGAACGCGCCGCACGACAAGCCCAAGCGCAGGCACTAGCCGCCGACATTCGCCGACGAGCCGCACAACTGGTCGCCCTCGATCAACAAGTCGCCGGCAAGATCACCGCGGCCGTGGCGGGCATCCGTGACATCTTTCCGCAAGGTTCCGCGCCGCAGACGGCACCGCGAAAGCCCGAGATCCACAGCGTCGACAACCACACCTTCAAGCAGGACCCGGCGCCGCCCGCAGATCCTGGGGCGGATCCGCCATGGAAAGACCTGCCACCACCACAGAATTGGGATGACGTCCGAAAGATTTTGCAACAACTTCCACCGGGCAAGAACGACCCACATCGAGAGTTGGACACACCGGAAGAGATTCGGAAATTCTTCGAGTGGTTGAGTAAAGGCGCCGTCGGCGACTTACCCAATTCGGGTGGGTTCCCGCGTATGAAACTTCCGGATGGCACGGAGGTCAAGCTGCGTCCGGACAGCACCTCCGGGGGGCCGACTATCGAAGCAGTCCCTCCGGGCAAAACCAAGGGACCCAAAGTTCACTTGCCGTTGGCGCCAGTTGTAGACGATCCGCCGGTCCTTCCAGACATTGATCAACATCCAATTCCGGAGCCGCAGCCGCCGCTCTCGGGGCATCCGCCACCGCCGACGCTGCCACCGACGCAGATCCCCCATCCGGCCGACCTCCCGCCGTGGTTGCAGGACCCGTCCCCGCCGGGATTCACCGTTAGCCCGGTGCAACAACCGCCCGCGTTCGGCTGGGACCAGCCGGATGCGCCGGGGTCACCGGCGCCCCATCCGGCGCCGCCGCCCGGCGGGCCGTCGTGGTTACCACAGGTCGGCCACGATCTCAGTGAGGGAGGCAAAGCAGTGTTCGGCTGGGTAATGGTTGGCGGGATTCTTGTATGGACGATTCTTTCCGGCGGTGGGCAGACCGGTGAGGCGGCTGTGCCGTGAGCGTCTCATCCACCGGGCCGATGCGAGATCCTCTTCCGCCGTCGCTCGTAGATACCCTCATTGAGGACGAGTACATCGACGACGTGGTCGGTCTGCCCGGGGTTCAGGTACCTGAGTGGCTGAAACTATTAGGCATACCCCCTGGTTGGGAACTGCGTCCACTGCCCGACGATGCAAATCTGCCGTGGGCGCGCATCGCCGTGACCGGACCCCGTGGCGGCGGCGAGTGGGACGCTGCCGACACCATAAGCGTCTTCGGCTATACCGGCCGACCCTTCTTCTCGGACGTATTCCACAACGCGGACCGGATGCTGCGCGGTATGAATGCCACCGATATCGCCGTCAAGGCACTGCCCGTCCCGCCGATCCAGTGGACGGCCGCTGTGCGCAGCAGCGGCATCGCCCACCTCGGCGACCACAGCGTGTGGATCCAACAAAGCAACTATGTCGCGGGTTCTGAACAATTGCGCGCGGGCCGACTATTCGTGCACTCCCTGTACGTCGATACCGCATGCCGCGACCGGCTATCTGGCGACATCAGCGTGCTCAGCGACGGCGTGTACCAAGGATTCCTTGCCGGACTCGCCGCCGGGCAGCCCACCAGCTAGTCATCGCTGGCGACAACCAGTGCGACACTGCCGGCGCGGCGATCGATCAACACAAACTCCTGAAAACCGCTGTCGGAGCCCACGGATGAGCCCCAATCATGTTCAGCGGTGTCCCGCAGATCGGCGAGCTGGTAGCGGGCGGTCGCGCCACGAATGCGCGGGTAAAGCTCGCTTTCCATTTCGTCGCGACGGGCCGTGGGTAAGGGCGCTTGGTATTCGGCCCACGTGCGCAGCAACGCTTCGGCGTCCTCCGCAGAGACCGCGGAAAAGGCCTCGGGAGTGATGGCGTTCAACCAGTAAGGCCCGTGAATCGTTTTGGCGTCCTGGAAATTTCGCGTCGCATAGCTGTCGCGATAACGCAAATGTTGGATCAACAACGCCAGGATGTCGCGGTCGTTCGCATCGGCGGGAAATGTGAACAATTTAATGACCACCCATTGCCGACTCGTCCGGAAGTTGATGAACACCTCACCCCGATACGCCAACACCTCCTCCGCCGGTGCAGCACCCGTCGCCACGCCAGCTGGCTCGTCCATCGCTTCTCACCTCCGTCGCCTAGAAGCACACGCGAAATGTCGCCGGGAAGCAAGCCACCCGCCGGTGTGCGCTGGCCGCGCGCTGGACGTCGAACGTGCGGCTCGGCCACTCTCGTGACGCAACGAAAAAGCCCCGGGGCGAACCCCGGGGCTTTTTCGTTGTCGACTAGCGGTAGTCGCTGTAGCCGTAGTCGTCCAGCGGCACCGCGGCACCGGTGGCCTGGCCGAAGTCCGGGCTGTAGTACTGATCCTCGTAGGACGGGATCGTGTACGCGGCGGCCCGAGCCTCCTCGGTCGGCTGCACCTGGATGTTGCGGTACCGGTTGATACCGGTACCGGCCGGGATCAGCTTTCCGATGATCACGTTCTCCTTCAGACCGTTGAGCTTGTCGCTGCGGCAGTTGATCGCCGCATCGGTCAGCACTCGCGTGGTCTCCTGGAACGACGCCGCGGACAGCCACGAGTCGGTGGCCAGCGACGCCTTCGTGATACCCATCAGCACCGGACGCCCGGCCGCGGGCTCGCCGCCCTCGGCCACCACGCGGCGGTTCTCCGCCTCGAACTCCGCACGGTCGATCAGCGAGCCGGGCAGGAACTCCGTCGAGCCCGAGTCGATGATGGTGACGCGGCGCAGCATCTGGCGAACGATCACCTCGATGTGCTTGTCGTGGATCGACACACCCTGAGCGCGGTAGACCTCCTGGACCTCACGGACCAGGTGGATCTGCACCTCGCGGGGGCCCTGCACGCGCAGCACCTCGTGCGGGTCGGCCGAGCCTTCCATCAGCTGCTGACCCACCTCGACGTGGTCGCCGTCGGAGAGCACCCGCTCGGAACCGTCCTCGTGCTTGAACACCCGCAGCCGCTGCCGCTTGGACAGCTTGTCGTACACGACCTCTTCGCTGCCGTCGTCGGGAACGATGGTGATCTTGTAGAAGCGCTCACCGTCCTCGAGACGGACCCGCCCGGTGACGTCGGCGATCGGCGCCTTGCCGCGCGGGATGCGCGCCTCGAACAGCTCCTGCACCCGGGGCAGACCGCCGGTGATGTCCTCACCGACACCACCCTGGTGGAAGGTACGCATGGTCAGCTGGGTACCGGGCTCACCGATGGATTGCGCCGCGACGATACCGACTGCCTCGCCGATGTCGACCAGCTTGCCGGTGGCCATGGACCGCCCGTAGCAGGTGGCACACACGCCGGTTCCGGTGGTACACGTCAGCACCGAGCGCACCTTGACCGACGTGATGCCCGCGGCCAGCAGGGCGTCGATCTCCGGGTCACCCAGGTCCTCGCCACGCGGCACGACGACGTTGCCGGCCTCGTCGACCGCGTCGGCGCCCAAAGTCCGTGCGTACGCCGAGGTTTCGATGTACGGGTCACGGATCACGGTGCCGTCGGGCTGGCGCTCGGCCAGCTCGACGAGGATGCCCCGCTCGGTCTCGCAGTCGTGCTCGCGGACGATGACGTCCTGGCTCACGTCCACCAGACGACGGGTCAGGTACCCGGAGTCGGCGGTACGCAACGCGGTGTCCGCCAAGCCCTTTCGAGCACCGTGGGTGTTGATGAAGTACTCCAGCACGGTCAGGCCCTCACGGAACGAGGACTTGACCGGACGCGGGATGAACTCACCCTTCGGGTTGGTCACCAGACCCTTCATGCCGGCCAGCGTTCGCGTCTGGGTGAAGTTACCCGTGGCGCCCGAGTCGACGATCGTGATGATCGGGTTGTCGGCCGGGTAGTGCTCACGCAGCGCCTGACCGACCTCGTCGGTGGCTTCCTTCCAGATCTCCACCAGCGCCTCGTTGCGCTCGTCGTGGTTCAAAGCACCACGCTGGAACTGCTTTTCGACCTTCTCGGCGCGCTCCTCGTACTGGTCGAGGATTTCCTTCTTGCGCGGCGGGACGAGCACGTCGGCCATCGAGACCGTGACACCGCTGCGGGTCGCCCAGTAGAAACCGGCGTCCTTGAGCTTGTCCACGGTCTGCGCGACCACGATCATCGGGTAGCGCTCGGCCAGATCGTTGATGATCGACGCCTGCACCTTCTTGTGCATCTGCTTGTTCACGAACGGATAGCCCACCGGCAGCAGCTCGTTGAACAGCACCCGGCCCAGGGTGGTCTCGGCCAACCAGGCATCGCCGGGCTGCCAGCCGTTCGCGCCGAACAGCTCGGCCTCGATCTCGGCCGGCGGACGCAACTGGGTCAGCCGCACCTTGATCTTGGCCCGCACCGACAGCACGCCACGGTCCGACGCCATGATCGCCTCGGCCGGCGAGGCGTACACCCCGACCTCGGGCTCATCCTTGGCGGCTGCCTTATATTCGCCCTTGTCCCCGTCGACTTCGGTGGTCAGGTAGTACAGACCGGTCACCATGTCCAGACGCGGCATGGCCAGCGGTCGGCCCGACGCGGGCGACAGGATGTTGTTACTCGACAGCATCAAGATGCGTGCCTCGGCCTGCGCCTCGGCGGACAGCGGCAGGTGCACCGCCATCTGGTCACCGTCGAAGTCCGCGTTGAACGCCTCACACACCAGCGGGTGCAGCTGAATTGCCTTGCCTTCCACCAGCATCGGCTCGAAGGCCTGGATACCCAGCCGGTGCAGGGTGGGCGCGCGGTTCAGCAGCACCGGGTGCTCGGCGATGACCTCTTCGAGGACATCCCACACCTGGGGACGCTGGCGCTCCACCATGCGCTTGGCGCTCTTGATGTTCTGCGCGTGGTTCAGGTCGACCAGTCGCTTCATCACGAACGGCTTGAACAGCTCCAGCGCCATCAGCTTGGGCAGACCGCACTGGTGCAGCTTGAGCTGCGGGCCGACCACGATGACCGAACGGCCCGAGTAGTCGACGCGCTTACCGAGCAGGTTCTGGCGGAACCGGCCCTGCTTACCCTTGAGCAGATCCGACAGCGACTTCAGCGGGCGGTTACCCGGCCCGGTGACCGGGCGGCCGCGGCGGCCGTTGTCGAACAGCGCGTCCACGGACTCCTGCAACATCCGCTTCTCGTTGTTGACGATGATCTCGGGGGCACCGAGGTCGATCAGCCTCTTGAGCCGGTTGTTCCGGTTGATCACCCGGCGGTACAGGTCGTTGAGGTCCGACGTGGCGAACCGGCCACCGTCGAGCTGCACCATCGGGCGCAGCTCCGGCGGGATCACCGGGACGGCGTCGAGCACCATGCCCATCGGGGAGTTGCCCGACTGCTGGAACGCGGCGACCACCTTGAGCCGCTTGAGGGCGCGAAGCTTCTTCTGCCCCTTGCCGTTCCGGATGACGTCACGCAGGATCTCGGCCTCGGCGTCGATGTCGAAGTTCTCGATCAGCTTCTGGATCGACTCCGCGCCCATGGCGCCGGTGAAGTACTCACCGAAGCGGTCGATCAGCTCGCGGTAGAGGTTCTCGTCGACGATCAGCTGCTTGGGGGCCAGCTTGGTGAAGGTCGTCCAGATCTCCTCGAGCCGGTCCAGCTCGCGCTGAGCACGGTCGCGCAGCTGACGCATCTCGCGCTCGCCGCCGTCGCGAACCTTGCGGCGTGCGTCGGCTTTCGCGCCCTCGGCCTCCAGCTCGGCCAGGTCGGCCTCGAGCTTCTGGGCGCGGGCCTCCAGGTCGGCGTCGCGCTGGTCCTCAATGGCCTTGCGCTCCACCAGCATTTCGGCCTCGAGGGTCGAGAGCTCGTTGTGGCGCATCTCCTCGTCGACCGAGGTGATGACGTAGGCGGCGAAGTAGATGATCTTCTCGAGATCCTTGGGCGCCAGGTCGAGCAGGTACCCCAGCCGCGACGGCACGCCCTTGAAGTACCAGATGTGCGTGACGGGAGCGGCCAGCTCGATGTGACCCATCCGCTCGCGACGCACCTTGGCGCGGGTCACCTCGACGCCGCAGCGCTCACAGATGATGCCCTTGAACCGGACCCGCTTGTACTTGCCGCAGTAGCACTCCCAGTCGCGAGTCGGTCCGAAGATCTTCTCGCAGAACAGGCCGTCCTTCTCCGGCTTCAGCGTGCGGTAGTTGATCGTCTCCGGCTTCTTGACCTCGCCGTAAGACCATTGCCTGATGTCCTCCGCGGTGGCCAGGCCGATACGGAGTTCATCGAAGAAGTTGACGTCGAGCACGTAACTCCCTTTCCCCTTGCGGGTTTAGTAACTGAAAAAACGCTTTGCGTGGGGTCAAGCTAGGCGAGATCCTCGACGGACGCGGATTCGTTGCGGGACAGGTTGATTCCCAGGTTCGCCGCTGCCCGCTCGAGGTCTTCGTCCTCGCCTTCGCGCAACTCGATCGCCGCACCGTCGGAGGAGAGCACCTCGACGTTGAGGCAGAGCGACTGCAGCTCCTTGAGCAACACCTTGAAGGACTCGGGGATACCCGGCTCCGGGATGTTCTCGCCCTTGACGATCGCCTCGTACACCTTGACCCGGCCGACGGTGTCGTCGGACTTGATGGTCAACAGCTCCTGCAGCGTGTACGCCGCGCCGTAGGCCTGCATGGCCCAGCACTCCATCTCACCGAAGCGCTGACCACCGAACTGCGCCTTACCACCCAGCGGCTGCTGCGTGATCATCGAGTACGGACCGGTGGAGCGGGCGTGGATCTTGTCGTCCACCAGGTGGTGCAGCTTCATGATGTACATGTAGCCAACGGTCACCGGGTACGGGAACGGCTCGCCGCTGCGGCCGTCGAACAGCACCGCCTTGCCGTCGCCGTCGACCATGACCTCGCCGTCGCGGTTGGGCAGCGTGCAGGACAGCATGCCCTGCAGCTCCTCCTCCTTGGCGCCGTCGAACACCGGCGTCGACACGATCTGGTCCGGCTGCGCGTGCCGCAGGTCCTCCGGCAGGTTCGCCGCCCAGTCGGGCGTGCCCTCGATGTTCCAGCCGGACTTGGCCACCCACCCGAGGTGGGTCTCCAAGATCTGGCCGATGTTCATCCGTCGCGGCACACCGTGGGTGTTCAAGATGATGTCGACCGGCGTGCCGTCCGGCAGGAACGGCATGTCCTCCTGCGGCAGGATCTTGCCGATGACGCCCTTGTTGCCGTGGCGTCCGGCGAGCTTGTCGCCGTCGGAGATCTTGCGCTTCTGGGCCACGTAGACGCGCACCAGCTCGTTGACACCGGCCGGCAGCTCGTCGTCGTCCTCGCGGGAGAACACCCGGATGCCGATGACCTTGCCGGACTCGCCGTGCGGCACCTTCAGTGAGGTGTCGCGGACCTCGCGGGCCTTCTCGCCGAAGATCGCGCGCAGCAGCCGCTCCTCCGGGGTCAGCTCGGTCTCACCCTTCGGGGTGACCTTGCCGACCAGGATGTCGCCGTCGCGGACCTCGGCACCGATGCGCACGATGCCGCGCTCGTCCAGGTCGGCCAGCACCTCGTCGGAGACGTTCGGGATGTCCCGGGTGATCTCCTCGGCGCCCAGCTTGGTGTCGCGGGCGTCGATCTCGTGCTCCTCGATGTGGATCGAGGTGAGCACGTCCTCCTCAACCAGGCGGTTGGACAGGATGATCGCGTCCTCGTAGTTGTGGCCTTCCCACGGCATGATCGCCACGAGCAGGTTCTTGCCGAGCGCCATCTCGCCGTTCTCGGTGCACGGACCGTCGGCGATGACCTGACCGGCCTCCACCCGCTCACCGGCGTCGACGATCGGCGACTGGTTGGCGCAGGTGCCGTGGTTGGACCGCTCGAACTTGCGCATCCGGTAGGTGTGCCGGGTGCCGTCGTCGGCCATCACGGTGATGTAGTCGGCGGAGACCTCCTCGATCACGCCGGCCTTGTCGGCCACCACCACGTCGCCGGCGTCGATCGCCGCACGCAACTCCATGCCGGTGCCCACCAGCGGCGCCTCGCTGCGCACCAGCGGAACCGCCTGGCGCTGCATGTTGGCACCCATCAGGGCGCGGTTGGCGTCGTCGTGCTCGAGGAACGGGATCATGGCCGTGGCCACCGACACCATCTGGCGCGGCGACACGTCCATGTAGTCCACCTCGGAGGACGGGACGTATTCGACCTCGCCCGCCTTGCGGCGGACCAGGACGCGCGACTCCTCGAAGCGGCCCTTGTCGTCGATCGGCGAGTTGGCCTGCGCCACGACGTGGCGGTCCTCCTCGTCGGCGGTCAGGTAGTGGATCTCGTCGGAGACCACACCGTCGACCACCTTGCGGTACGGCGTCTCGATGAAGCCGAACGGGTTGACCCGGGCGTACACCGACAGCGAGCCGATCAGACCGATGTTCGGACCCTCCGGGGTCTCGATCGGGCACATGCGGCCGTAGTGCGACGGGTGGACGTCACGGACCTCCAGGCCGGCGCGCTCACGGGACAGACCGCCGGGGCCCAGCGCCGAGAGACGACGCTTGTGGGTCAGCCCGGACAGCGGGTTGTTCTGGTCCATGAACTGCGACAACTGGCTGGTGCCGAAGAACTCCTTGATCGCGGCGACGACCGGCCGGATGTTGATCAGGGTCTGCGGCGTGATGGCCTCGACGTCCTGGGTGGTCATCCGCTCGCGCACGACGCGCTCCATCCGGGACATGCCGACCCGGATCTGGTTCTGGATCAGCTCGCCGACCGTGCGCAACCGCCGGTTGCCGAAGTGGTCGATGTCGTCGGTCTCCACCGGCACCTCGGTGCCGCCGGGGACAGTCATGACCGCGGGCTGGCCATCCGTACGGGCGTGGTGCAGGCGCACCAGGTACTCGATGGTGGCGACGACGTCTTCCTCGGTCAGCGTCGAGCTCGTGATCGGCTCGCCCACGTTCAGGCCGAGCTTCTTGTTGACCTTGTAACGGCCGACGCGGGCCAGGTCGTAGCGCTTCTCCTTGAAGAACAGGTTCTCCAGCAGGGTCTGCGCGGACTCCTTGGTCGGCGGCTCGCCCGGACGCAGCTTGCGGTAGATGTCCAGCAGCGCCTCGTCGGTGCCGGCGGTGTTGTCCTTCTCCAGCGTCGACATCATGATCTCGGAGAAGCCGAACCGCTCGGTGATCTGCTCGTTGGTCCAGCCCAGCGCCTTGAGCAGCACGGTGACGGGCTGGCGGCGCTTGCGGTCGATGCGCACGCCGACGGTGTCGCGCTTGTCGACGTCGAACTCCAGCCAGGCGCCCCGGCTGGGGATCACCTTGACGCTGTGCAGCAGCTTCTCGGTGGACTTGTCGATCGTCTCGTCGAAGTACACACCGGGCGAGCGGACCAGCTGGCTGACCACGACACGCTCGGTGCCGTTGATGATGAAGGTGCCCTTCTCGGTCATCATCGGGAAGTCACCCATGAACACCGTCTGGCTCTTGATCTCGCCGGTGTTGTTGTTGATGAACTCGGCCGTGACGAACAGCGGGGCCGCGTACGTCATGTCCTTGTCTTTGCACTCGTCGACCGGCGCCTTGACCTCGTCGAAACGCGGGTCGGAGAACGACAGCGACATCGAGCCGGAAAAGTCCTCGATCGGCGAGAGCTCGTAGAGCACCTCTTCCAGGCCGCCCACCGGAGTGACGTCGCCGCGGGCGGCGGCGGCCTCGCGCCACCGCGGCGCGCCGATCAACCACTCGAAGGAGTCGATCTGCACGTCAAGCAGGCCGGGAACCTCGAGCGGTTCGCGGAGCTTGGCGAAGGAAACTCGGTTGGGCGCTCCGGGCACGGAGCCGTTTGAGGAACTTCCGTTAGAGGAACTTTGTGGGCGATCCGTCTTGCTCTGGCGGAAATCTGCCAAGATGCATCCTTCCAGCACCTCGTGCGACTCACGAAGGCCGGGACCACCGGCCAGCTCGCCGCGAATTGTGTCGGTTCGGCCGGCGAACGAACTGTCCGGATCTCACGCGCAACTAGAACTAAGCCACGTAAGGGGGCTCAGGCTTAGACCACGGTGTCAGGTGGCGGGTGAGGTGGGCAGGAGGTAGCCAGCGCAACGTCCAACAATAGCGCAGGACCGCGCATTCCTCAACTTCCCAGCGTTAGCAGTCCAGGGACATCGGCGCTGGCTGGCGATCTCGACTTCCCTTGGGCCATTCCGGTACATGCTGCCCAACAGACTGGCCCGTTTACGGCCCGTCGTCAAGAGGGCGGGCCGGGAGTGTTACGCGGAGTTATCGCGAACCGCCGGACGTCGCTGCCTACTCGCCGACCTCGTGTGCGCGGTACTTGTGGGTGCCTTCCATGTCGTCGATGATCGCGGCTTGGGCCTTCTGCGGCAGGGTGTGCAGGATCTCACGCACCCGCGCCTGGCGGCGGGCGACGGCCTTGCGCTCCGGCATGCCCGGCGAGGCGACGATCTGCGGGGGCACGCCCTCGATCTCCTCGACACCGCCGGCATGCTGGCCGGCGTCCAGGGCGGCCTGCTCTTCGGCCATCGTCGCCTCGTCCTTCTCCTCGGACATGCCGATCGGTCCGATCCGGCGACCGTTGAGGAACTGCCGCACGACGGGCTCGTCGCTGGTCAGCAGCACCTCGCGCGGGCCGAACATGACCAGCTTGCGGCGGAACAGCATGCCCATGTTGTCCGGCACCGTGCGGGCGATGTTGATGTTGTGGGTAACGATCAGCACCGTGGCGTCGATCTGGGCGTTGATGTCGAGGATCAACTGGCTCAGGTAGGCGGTACGGACCGGGTCCAGACCGGAGTCGGGCTCGTCGCAGAGGATGATCTGCGGGTCCATCACCAGGGCGCGGGCCAGGCTGGCGCGCTTGCGCATACCACCGGAGATCTCTCCGGGGAACTTCTTCTCGTCGCCGCCGAGACCGACCAGGGTCAGCTTCTCCATGACGATGTCACGGATCTCGCCTTCCTTCTTCTTGGTGTGCTCGCGCAGCGGGAAAGCCGCGTTGTCGAACAGGTTCATCGATCCGAACAGGGCGCCGTCCTGGAACATCACACCGAACAGCGTGCGGATCTCGTAGAGCTCCTTGGCCGTACATTGCAGGATGTCCGTGCCGTCGATGACGACCGAGCCGCGCTCGGGCCGCAACAAACCGATCAAGGACTTCAGGAACACGGATTTGCCGGTACCCGACGGCCCCAGCAGGACGCTGACCTCCCCGGCGGGGATTTCCAACGTCACGTCTTCCCAAATCCTCGAGGAGCCGAAGGACTTCGTCAGTCCATTCACCTCGATAGCGACGCCCATGGGGAATCCTTCCGTCGACACTCGTGCCCGCCACCTGCCCTTTTGTGTGGCATGAGTCACTGTAGCGCACGGCTGCCACACGGCATCAGGGATGCGGAGCACTGCCGGGAAAAATTGGCCGTCCTGAGATCAGCCGGAAGCCCCGATGGCACAACTTATTTGACGCACGTGTTAGCCAACCGTTAGCCAGTGGGCGCCCAGTTGCCGTGGAAGCCCATCGGCACCCGCTGCGGCAGGTGCACGGTGGCGACCTGCTCGAGCGTCTGCGCGTCCAGCAAGAGCAGTTGGCCCTCGTCGTGCTCGCGGTGATAGCCGAAGCCGATCAGGATGCCGTCATCCTCGGCGCGGGGTGTGGGATTGGGCACAAAGGACATCTCGCCGAGCAAAAGGCCGGCATCCAGGCCGGCGGCCGCGCAAGAACCCGTGGCGTAGTCGTGTTTGTACAGTGCGGTGGTCATCTCGGCCGCCCCGCCGGACAGGTAACCGCCCTCGGTGCCGATGGTGTAGCCGTACCGGTGCCGCCCACCCAACAGCGACTCGTTGATCCGTGGGAATTCCTGTGGACGATCGTCGCGGCGCTCGCTGGTGACCGCCCCGGTGGCCAGGTTGACGGTCCAGCGGTCCAGCGTCGGCAGGCTGTCGCCGGGACCGCGCAGGTCGCGGTCGAACATCCGCGAGTAGCGCACCACGTCGAGCACCAGAACCTCTGCGCCAGCACGCATCTCGGAGTAGGCGTTGAGCGGGTGGTAGACGTAGCAGGGTTCGATGTCGAACCAGCGGATGCCATCCTTGCCCGCATTGCTCCCGTGGCCCTCCCTCGGCATGACGCCGATGCGCGCTTGGTAGCCGGGGTTCCAGCGGTAGGGCATCCGGTTGATCGGCTCGCGATTGCGGTTGATCACGGTCGTCATCGGGCTGGGCACCCGCACGCGTCCGATGAGCGACTGCAGCACCAGCCGGGCCGGCAGACTCAGCCAGCGCGGCACGTTGGTCGGCATCACCTGCACGGGGTCGAAGGTCACCGGCAGGTCGTAGATCACCACGTATTTGTCGGTCAGCGAGAAGTCGTGCATCATCGGCGACCCGCCGACCTCGATGTCCACCGTGCGCCGAGCCCGGCCGGCGGTGTCGATGACCGAGTACTGCACGGTGCGCCCGCGGGTGAACGAGTAGGAGACGGCGTGCAATTCGCCGGTCCGCGGATCGGCGTGCGGATGTGCGGTGTAGCCCCCGAACAACGTCCCGTCGAAATCGCAATGCCCCTCGGTGTCCAACTCGTCGGTCAGGCGGTAGTTCGTCCCGCCCCCCTCGACGAGCGCGAGGGTTTGTCCGGCATGGCTCAGCACGTTGGTGTTGGGCCCGACGGAGAGCATGCCCGCCCGCGGGTCCAATCCGCTGGGCGCCGGCTCGCCGAGTTCGGCGCAGACGTGGGCGGTGCGCACCCACCGGTTGCGATACCAGCGCGCCTCGCCGCCGCGCAGCGCCACCCCGTGCACCATGCCGTCGCCGCTGAACCAGTGGTAGACGGCCGGGTTCACCTCGGCGACCGGGTTGGGCCCGTTGCGCAGGTAGCGCCCGTCGAGGTGGTCGGGGATGTGCCCGGTGACGCGCAGGTCGTGCGCGGTGACCTCGGTGCGCACCGGCGCGAGAAAGTCCTCGAGGTAGGGATTGCCGGGCTTGACGGGTGTCGCAGTCGCCATGACTGAGCTCCTATAACATTGTTATTTCAGCGTTATTGGCACGGTACGCCGCCGATGAGAAGATGGCAACGATGACTTCAGACGTTCAGCGCAGCATCCGCGAGGGGATGCTGCACGCGGCGGTCGCCCTGCTCGACGAGGACGGACCCGACGCCCTGCAGACCCGCAAGGTGGCCGGCGCCGCGGGGACCTCCACGATGGCGGTCTACACCCATTTCGGCGGGATGCGCGGGCTCATCGCCGAGGTGGCCGAGGAGGGCCTGCGCCAGTTCGACGCCGCGCTGACGGTGCCGCGCACCGACGACCCGGTCGCGGACCTGTTCGTGATCGGGGCGGCCTACCGCCGCTACGCCATCGAGCGCCCGCACATGTACCGGCTGATGTTCGGCAGCACCAGCGCGCACGGCATCAACGCACCCGCCCACAACGTCCTGACGCTGACCGTCGCCGAGATCGAGCGGGACTACCCGAGCTTCGCGCACGTGGTGCGCGGAGTGCACCGCTGCATGGTGGCCGGCCGGATCGCCGCCGGCGCCGCGACCGACGACGCGTCCGTGGTGGCCACCGCGGCCCAGTTCTGGGCGTTGATCCACGGGTTCGTCATGCTGGAGCTGGCCGGCTATTACGGCGCTGACAGCTCGGCCGTCGTGCCGGTGCTCGGCTCGATGACGTCGAACCTGCTTGTCGCCCTTGGTGATTCACCGGAGCGGGTTACCCGCTCGCTGCACACGGCGATGCAGGGGCGCTGAGCGCACGAAACCCCCGGGATCGCCATCCCGGGGGTTTGGTGCGCAGTGACTTACTTGACGGTGACGGTGGCGCCGGCGGCCTCGAGCTTGGTCTTGGCCTCGTCGGCGGCCTCCTTGGCCACCTTCTCCAGCAGCGGCTTGGGGGCGCCGTCGACCAGGTCCTTGGCCTCCTTGAGGCCCAGGCCGGAGACGATCTCGCGGACCACCTTGATGACGCCGATCTTCTTGTCGCCGGCGGCCTCGAGGATGACGTCGAACTCCGACTGCTCCTCGGCGGCCTCGGCGGGCGCGCCACCGGCGGCGCCACCGCCGGCGGCGGCAACGGCGACCGGGGCGGCCGCGGTGACCTCGAAGGTCTCCTCGAACTTCTTCACGAAGTCGGAGAGCTCGAGCAGGGTCATTTCCTTGAACGCGTCGAGCAGGTCGTCAGTGGACAGCTTTGCCATGGGTGTGGGTCCTTCCTTGTTTTTCCCAGGTTCCGGGGTGGTTGTTATTCGGCTTCGGCCGGGGTTTCCGGCGCCTCAGCGGGTGCTTCCGAAGCGGGTTCCGGGGTGGATTCCGCGGCGGGCGCGGGCTCTGCCGGAGCTGCTGGCCCCTCTGCGGCCTTCTTCTCCTGCAGAGCGGCCGCCAGGCGGGCGACCTGCGACGCCGGAGCGTTGAACAGCCCGGCCGCCTTGGCCAGGTTGCCCTTCATCGCGCCGGCCAGCTTGGCCAGCAGCACCTCGCGCGACTCGAGGTCGGCGATGCGCTCGACTTCGGCGACCGTCAGCGCACGGCCGTCCATGTAGCCGCCCTTGATGACCAGCGCCTTGTGTTCCTTGGCGAAGGTCTTGATCGCCTTGGCGGCGTCGACCGGTTCCCCGGTGACGAAGGCGATGGCCGTCGGGCCGGCGAAAAGCTCGTCGAGCCCCTCGACCCCGGCCTCCGAGGCCGCCCGCTTGACCAGCGTGTTCTTGGCCACCGAGTAGGTGGCCGCCCCGCCCAGCGAGCGCCGCAGTTCGGCCAGGTTGGCGACGGTCAGACCGCGGTATTCCGTGATCAGGGTCGCGGTCGATTCCTTGAACTGCTCGGCGATGTCTGCAACGGCGGTGGCCTTGTCAGCCCTGGCCATGCCTACCTCCTGAAGTGAAAGTCAATGCGACGTGTCGTCTCGATCCCCCGCAAGAACGACGAACGCCCCGGCGCAGAAGCGGCCGGGGCGTGAAAATGCGCCGGCGCGAGCCGGCGCTGATGCCTCGTCCTCCTGCGTGGGCCGCCGGGATGCTCCCGGACCTTCAACCGATTGCTCGGTGACCGACGGTCTTCGGTGGATCGGCCAACAGAATAGCGCGACCTGGCGCGGTCAGCCAAAACGGCGGACTCAGGTGACGGCGAGGGCCAGCAGCACGAACACCGCCAGCAGCAGGATCACCCGCACGCGGTGCCGGCGATCCCAGCGGGCGGCGAGCTCACGCGAGAGCTCACCGGTGCTGGGCCACTTCGCGATGCGGTTGTTGATCGGCACCAGCAGGGCGACCGTCGACAACACCACCACGGCCATCAGGCCCGCGGCGACGCCGCAGAGCCAATCGCGTGGGGCGCCGCGCTCCTGGACCGCAAGCGACACCAACAGCAGCAGGACGATGGCGTACCAGAAGGGCATCGTCGTGCCCAGCGCCCGGCCGGCGCCGCCGCGCGCCGCCCGGAAGGCGTCGTCGGGCAGCCGGGCGATCAGCGGGTGGAAGAACACCGCGACCGCCAGCTCCACACCGACCAGCAGCCCGGTGACCACGACCGCGAGGGCGTCGATGCTGTGGTTCATGACAATGACCTTGGCATGAAACCCGCGTGGGGTCAGCCGAGGCCCGCGAGCCGGGCGGCGCCGATCAGACCGGCCGCACCGCCGAGTTCCCCCGGCACCACCCGCAGCCCGGACAAGAAGTCCAGGCCGGCGTATTCGGCGAGCTTCGCGCGCAGCGGGTCGAAGAGCAGCGGCCCGGATCTGGCGACGCCTCCCCCGATCACCACCAGGTCCAGATCGCACACCGCACCGACGGAGGCGATCATCGCGGCAAGCGCGTTGGCTCCGCGCTGAAACGCCCGCTGCGCCAACGGGTCTGATGCCGCGGCGGCGGCCAGGTCGCTCGCGCCGGCGCCGGCCGGCGCGGACCATCCGTTTTCCCGCGCCCAGCGCACCATCCACGGCCCGGACGCGACGGTTTCGACGCAGCCGTGCCCGCCGCAGGTGCAGGGCCGGCCATCCAGCTCGACCACCACGTGCCCGACGTGACCGGCGTTGCCGGTGCGCCCCGAGTAGGGGACGCCGTCGAACACCAGGCCGCCGCCCACCCCGGTGGAGACCACCATGCCGAGCAGGAATCGGGCGTCGGGCCCCGCCGTTTTGCCCGCTCCAATCCAGTGCTCCCCCAACGCCATACAGACGCCGTCGCCGGCCAGAACCACCGGCAGCCCGGGCACCGCCGCGGCGACCCTGTCGCGCAACGGGAACCGGTCCCAGCTGCCGATGTTGATGGGGCTGACGGATCCGCTGCGCAGATCGATGGGCCCGGCCGACGCGATCCCCACCGCGGTGACGGCGGCGTCCGCCGTCCCCAGGGCGTCGGCGATCGTCGCTTCGACGGCGGCCCAGACGTCGTCGGGGGCGGTCGTGACCGGAGTTGGGCGGATGGCGGTGTACACCAGCTTCCCCCCCGAATCCACCAGTCCCGCAGCGATTTTCGTGCCGCCGATATCCAGCGCGAGGGTGAGCATGGCGCTCAGTGCCGGTGGGTGTTGTCGGGTTGCCGGGGGTCACCGGGATGCTCGTAGCCGGGCGTCAGCTCCACCAGCGCGGCGCGCCGCTCGTCCAGCCACAGCCGGAATGCGCGGCGCCGCGCGGCGCCGCGCAGATGCCCTTCGATCGCCGGGCGCACCTCGTCCAGCGGCGGCGCGGCCAGCGCCGGTGTGCGCCAACCGTGTTCGCCCGATAACGGCGCGGCGAACCGCAGCGGGTTGCGGGCGTGGTAGGCGGCCACCTCGGCGTCGCCCACTTGCACCGCCGCGGTGACATCGGCGAACAGCGCCCGGGCACGCGGGTCGGCCAGCACGGCCGCGGCGACGCTGCCGATCTCCAGCCGGGCGGTCACGTCGGGCAGCAGCTCGGCCTCGGATGGGGCGCCGCTCGCGGTCAGGCCGCGCGCGGCCGCCTCCACGGCGACCACCCGCTCGGTGACGATCAGCTGGGTCAGCCACCGCCGCAGTTGGCGGCCCTCGCTGGTGCCGGTGACCGGCAGGGCGGCCGCATCGCGCCCGGCGCGCAGCCGCGCCTCGGCGGCGTCGAGCACGCCCGACGGTACGGGCAGGCCGGCCACGGTCGCGATCCGGTCTGTGCTCATGTCACCGTCACCTTCACCGCCGGCGAGTAGACCAGCCGGCCGGCGCAACCGACCCGCACCAGCGCCCACCACTGGCCGGGGGCCAGCCAGGCCGGCGGGGTCAGCTGGAAGACTAAGTCGACGGCGCCGCGGGCGGGCAGCACCGCGCCCAGCGCGGCGGGACCCATCCACTCCCAGGTGCCCCACGGGCTGATCAGATGGGCCTCCAGCGCCAGGTCGGCCCCGGCGTGGCTGCCGACCGTGACCGTCAGGTCGCCCGCGTCGCCGGGTGCGAGCGTGACCTCGGCGGGGCCGCCGCCCAGGAAGATCAGGTCGCCGGGCTCGCCCACCGTCACCACGCACACGTCCTCGACGGGCTGTCGCCAGGAGGCCGGGACGCCTTCGCCGGCGACGCGCAGTTCGGCGCGCACCGGGTAGCGCCCGGGTGGGGTGCCAGCCGGGACCCTCAGCACCACGTCGGTGTGCAGGTGATCGCCGGCGCCCAGGGTGAAGGGCAGGTGGGCGGGCGTGGCCGTCCAGCCGTCCGGACACCTGAGGGTGACGGCGCCGGGAAGGGTGGCGTCGGTGCTGTCGCTGGCCGCGGTGAGCCGCAGCGTCACCTCGTCGCCGGGTTGGGCGGTCAGCTGCACCGGGTGCAAATGGGCGACCGCCGGTAGCCCGCCGAGGGGCGCGGGGCCGCGATTGTGCAGCCAATACCGCGCGTACAGCGGCTGCGCGGCCTCGGCGTGCGGGGCCGGCGCGGCGGCGCCGGTCGCCGCCCGGGACGCGTCGAACCGGGCCAGCACGGTCGCCACCTCATAGCCGTGCAGCTCGACCGACGATACGGGTTCGGCGCGCGATTCCAGCAGGTCGGCGCGGTGCAGGCTGGTCAGCGTCGCGACGTCGGACTTAAGAACGACGGGCGTGCCCGCGCCGGTGGTCTCCACCAGGCGCAGGGCGACCGCGTTCGGGTCCAGCGGCGCCGCGCTGCCCGCGGTCAGCGGATTGCCGGCCACCTTGAGGGCGGCCAGCTGTACCGATTCGGCGGGCTCGACGCGCAGCAGCGACCCGGCCGGCGGGAGCGCGCCCCCGCGGCGGTCCGGCGTGACGGCGAGCAGCGGCTGGGAGAACTGCGCACTGTGGGTGGCGATCCGGGCGCGCCGCCAGTCACCCGCCGCGCTGACCAACGCGTAGTCGAAGTGGTGCGTCCAGTGCTGCAGTTGGAAGTTGGAGCCGTCCGGCGCGGTGCGGCGCGGGTCGTCGATCCAGATGCCCGACGGCCAACCGGTGCAGGACCGCATCAGCGCGGTGTGCAGGGTGCCCTCGGTGTCGACGGCGAAGCTGGGCACCCCGCGGTTGAGCAGGGCGACGGTGCGGTCCTCGAAAGCGCCCGTTTCTGCCGCCGCTTGCTGGGCGACGGCGATCTCGGCGTCGCCGAGGTCGTCGACCACCGCGGCGATCGCGGCCCGTAGCTGGTCGTCGTCGCCGCCGTCGATGATCAGCACCGGCAACGCCCGCGGCGGACGCAGGTCGGCGTCGGGCACCCACACCGCGTCCAGCGGCGTCTCGGCGGGCACCCACACGAGGGCCCGGCCGGTCGCCGCCAACTGGCGGTCCAGCTCCTCGGCGTGCGCCGGGGCCTCGGCCAACACGGCCGCGGCGAAGGCGTTGCGACCGGGCCCGCCCAGCGCGATGCGCGCGTCGGGCAGGTTGGAATCGACTGCGAGGTTGCCGTAGCGCGGCTTGTCGGCGCCGCCGCAGGTGGCCGTGACGCCGGCGCGGACCAGCGCGACCATCAACTCCCGGGCCAGCGGCCCCGACAGCGTCTCCGTCGGCGACACCACCTCGGCGACCGCTATCGCCCGCACGTCGGCGCCCGAGATTCGGACCCGGGCCGCCGAGGACAGGCCGAACCAGCCGTACGCCGGGTTGTCCAGGGTCCACAGGTGCTGGGCGGTGTCCATGGCGCGCGATCCGTCGTGCAGCAGGGCGAAACCGCGGCCGATGACGGCGTCGCCCACCTCGCTGATCGGCATGGCGCCCGGCACCGGGCACGGCCAGCGCAGCCGCACCAACTGGTCGGCGCCGGTGAACTCGTCGATCGTGGTGCGGCAGTCCACCCGCGCGACCCCGCGCCACAACGTCAGGGTTTGGGTGTAGCGCAGCAGCGACCCGATCCGGCCCCGCACCACCAGCCGCTGACCCAGCGGCCCGTGCCAGGCCCGCACGTCTGCGGGGCCTTCCGACGAGCACACCATCGGCCCCTTGGGCAGCAGATGCCACGGGCCCTCGCCCTGGCTCGGGTGCGCCGGGTATTCCTCGTAGACGGCGAGCTCGTTGCCCACCCGCCCGGCTGCCATCAGTTCGCGCCCGTCCTGGATCAGCGAGGCGACGCCCCCGCCGCGCACCGGGTCGACCTCGATCCGGTAGTGCTCGTTGCGGATCGCCGTTCCCGGCACCGGTTCCCAGCCGGCCGGTTCGCCGCCTTCACCGGGGACCAGCCGGTAGGCCCGCCAACCCAGCGACGGCACCTCGCCGGCCAACCAGCTGACCGACCGCCCGCCGTGCTCGACGTGCGCCGCCAGCTCGGCACCGTCGGCGTCGAGCACCCGGACCCCGGCGCCGACCGGCCGGTCGAGGTGGGCGGTGACGACGTCGGTGCGCGGACAGCTCAGCGGATTCCACACGATCACGTCGCCCCCGCCCCCGCCCACGGCGCCGGACAGCAGGGCCAGCGAGCTGTCGCGGGCCGCGCGGCCCAGCTCCCAGGCGTCGCGCCACCCGGTCAGCAGGTCCAGGTACACCTGGTCGGATTCCGACCCGGTGATGGCGTCGTGGTGCGCGCCGTAGGCCAGCTGCACCCACGCCTTGGCCAGCGCGGCCTGCGGGTAAGGGGCGCCGGTCAGCGGCCCGGCGAAGACCGCGAAACGCTCGGCCGCCAGGACGGCGGTCTCGGCGGCCCGGTTGGCCTGCTTGGTGTCGATGTAGGACACGTCCTTGCCGGTGTAGATCGGGTTCATGTCCCGGGTTTGCGGCGACGGCACGCAGTCGCGCCGCCCCAGCTCGGCGCGCACCGCCGCGAAGAACTCGCTGGGCAGCGCGCACACGAACCGCGGCCACGTGTAGCGGGCGGCCCAGTCGCGGTGGATCTCGGTGACCCACTTGTTGGGCGGGGTGTAGTCGGTGCCGACCGGCAGCAACACGTTGCGGGTCAACGCGACCTTCTTGAGCTGGTCGAAGAGCTCGCACGTCGCCTCCTCGGCCTCGCCCAGCGACGCCGCGGAGTCCATCCACCACCCCGCCGAATAGTGCGCCGGCATGTAGTGGGTAAGCAGCCCGCGGCCCGACGGCGAGATCCATTCGAACTCGCTGGCGAACTGCATGCGCTCCACGTCGCCGTCGCCCAGCGCGGGACCCCACTGGTGGTGCGGTCCCCTGGCCCACGAACTCGACGTCAGCCCGGCATCGGCGGCCATGCCCGGGAACTGCGGGTCGTGGCCGAACACGTCCAGCTGCCAGGCGGTCGCCGGGTCAGCCCCGACGACGTGGCGCTGAAAACCCATGCCGTGCACCAGGTTGCGAATCGTCGTTTCCGGGCTGGTGAGGTTGGTGTTGGGTTCGTTGTAGGTGCCGCCCATCACCTCGACGCGGCCCTGGTCGATGAACCGGCGCAGGTCGGCCCGGTCTTCGGGGCGGGTGTCCCAGTACGGCTTGAGATAGTCGACCTCGGCCAGCACGAACTTGTAGTCGGGATCGCGGCGCGCCATCTCCAGATGGGCGTGCACCAGGTCGAACCCGTTGCGCTGGCGGGCCCGCCCCGGCGGGTCCTCGGTCCACTCGCTGGTGTAGGCGCCCTGGGTGTTCCACCACACCGGGTCGTAGTGGAAGTGGCTGACCATGAACATCGTCCAGCCGGGCTCGGCCACGGTGAACTCGAACGGCAGCCGCTGGCCGCCGACGTGCGCCCGCGCCGGCCGGCGTTGCCCGACGACGGGACCGTGAACGGTGACGGGGACCTCGACGACCTCGTCGCTGAGATCGGCGACCGCTTCGCCCGTCAGCCCGTCCCCGTCGATGCGGACCGACGTCGGCCCGCTCACCCCCGCGAGGGTGACCCGCACCAGCTGCAGCGGGGTGTCCGGCGGTCCGACGAACAGTTCGGTCGAGGCCACCGAAGTCACCTGCATGCCCGCACCTTACGGCGACGCGGGGTTGCTGGAAAGCTGACCGTCATGGCGGATTTGACCACCCAACTGGCCGATCAACTCGACTGGCACTGGCACAACCAATTGCGCCCGCGCCTGGACGGCCTGACCGACGACGAGTACTTCTGGCAGCCCGTGCCCGACTGCTGGACCGTGCATCCGGACGGGTCGATCGATTTCGCGTTCCCGGCGCCCAGCCCGGCACCGTTCACCACGATCGCGTGGCGCATGGCGCACGTCATCGTCGGCGTATTCGCGATGCGTGCCCATCACCATTTCGGCGGACCGCCGGCCGACTACCAGAGTTGGGACTATGCGACCGAGGCCGCCACCGCGCTGCGGCAGCTCGACGAGACGTACGCGAGGTGGATCACCGGCGTGCGCTCGCTGTCCGCCGCCGACCTGACCCGCCGCTGCGGCGCGGCCGAAGGGCCATACGCCGACTACCCGCTGACCGAGCTGGTTTTGCACATCAATCGAGAAGCGATCCATCACGGCGCCGAAATTGCTTGCCTGCGCGACCTTTACGTCCACAACAGGAAGGATTGACATGCCCGCCCTCGCCCCGCCGGTGGCCGACGAACGCAGCGCCCTGCGCGAATTCCTGGCCTATCACCAGAGCGCGTATTTCGCCGTCAGCCACGGCCTCACCGACGATCAGGCCCGCTCTACGCCCTCGGTCAGCGCGCTGTCGATCGGCGGGCTGGTCAAGCACGCCACCGGCATGCAGCGCACCTGGATGGCGCGGGTGGCCGCCGCGCCCGGCGCGCCGCCGAAAGACCCCCGTCCGTTCGAGCAGATCAGCAGGGAGTTCGCCGATCAGCACGTGATGCGGCCCGACGAGACGCTGGCCGGGCTGCTGGACGCGTTCAGGGCCCAGAACGCGACGACGCTGCGGCTGGTGGAGTCCGCGGACCTGGACGCCGCGGTGCCCGTCCCGCGGGACATCCCGTGGTTTCCCAAGGACCAGCGGGCCTGGTCGGTGCGCTGGGTGATCCTGCACGTGATCAACGAGCTGGCCCGGCATGCCGGGCATGCCGACATCATCCGGGAGACGATCGACGGCGCCACCATGTACGAGCTGATCGCCGCGCGGGAGGGCTGGGCGATCGAGGGCTGGGTGCAGCCCTGGAAACCCGGCGATAGCGGTGAGCGCCCGGGTTAGAGGATTGGGACTCATCCGCGCCCATTTGGCACACTGCACTGATGAGCTCTACCAAACACCGAGAGGGGGCCAAGCTCGACCGGGTGCCGTTGCCGGTCGAAGCGGCCCGGGTCGCCGTGACAGGTTGGCAGGTCACCCGCACCGCCGCTCGCATCATCACCAAGCTGCCGGGTCGCGGCCCGTGGCAGCAGAAGGTGATCAAGCAGCTCCCGCAGACCTTCGCCGACCTGGGGCCGACGTACGTCAAATTCGGACAGATCATCGCGTCCAGTCCCGGGGCGTTCGGCGAATCGCTGTCCCGCGAGTTCCGCGGCCTGCTCGACCGGGTACCGCCCGCCGACTCCGAGGAAGTGCACAAGCTTTTCGTCGAGGATCTCGGCGGCGACCCGTCCGAGTTGTTCGCCAAATGGGACGAGACGCCGTTCGCGTCGGCGTCGATCGCGCAGGTGCACTACGCCACCCTGCACACCGGCGAGGAGGTCGTCGTCAAGATCCAGCGCCCGGGCATCCGGCGCCGGGTCGCGGCCGACCTGCAGATCCTCAAGCGTTTTGCCCAGGCCGTCGAACTGGCCAAGCTGGGCCGCCGGCTCTCGGCGCAAGACGTGGTCGCCGACTTCTCCGACAACCTGGCCGAGGAGCTGAACTTCCGGCTGGAGGCGCAGTCGATGGAGGCGTGGGTGGCGCACCTGCACGCCTCCCCGCTCGGCAAGAACATCCGGGTGCCGCAGGTGTTCTGGGACTTCACCAGCGACCGCGTGCTGACGATGGAGCGGGTGCACGGGATCCGCATCGACGACGTCGCCGCCATCCGCAAGGCCGGGTTCGACGGCACCGAGCTGGTGAAGGCGCTGCTGTTCTCACTGTTCGAGGGCGGGCTGCGGCACGGGTTGTTCCACGGCGACCTGCACGCGGGGAACCTCTACGTCGACGACCAGGGTCGCATCGTCTTCTTCGACTTCGGGATCATGGGCCGCATCGATCCCCGCACCCGCTGGTTGCTGCGCGAGCTGGTGTACGCGCTGCTGGTCAAGAAGGACCACGCAGCGGCGGGCAAGATCGTGGTGCTGATGGGCGCCGTCGGCACCATGAAGCCGGAGGCCGAGGCCGCCAAGGATTTGGAGAAGTTCGCCACCCCGCTGACCATGCAGACCCTGGGCGACATGTCCTACGCGGACATCGGCCGGCAGCTGTCGGCGCTGGCCGACGCCTACGACGTCAAGCTTCCCCGCGAGCTGGTGCTGATCGGCAAGCAATTCCTCTACGTCGAGCGGTACATGAAGCTGCTGGCGCCCAAGTGGCAGATGATGTCGGATCCGCAACTGACCGGCTATTTCGCGAACTTCATGGTCGAAGTCAGCCGCGAGCACTCCTCCGACATCGAGGTATAGGAGCTTTTCTGGTGCAGGTCCGCACGGGGCATGCCATTTCCGGCGATCTGAAGCTGTATTACGAGGACATGGGCGACATCGACGACCCGCCCGTCCTGCTCATCATGGGCCTGGGCGCCCAGCTGCTGCTGTGGCGGATCGCGTTCTGCGAGAAGCTGGTCGGCCACGGTCTGCGGGTCATCCGGTACGACAACCGCGACGTCGGCCTGTCCAGCAAGACCCAACACCGCAGCTCGGGTCAGCCGCTGGTGGTCAAGTTGGTGCGGTCCTGGCTGGGTCTGCCCAGCCGGTCGGCCTACCGGCTCGAGGACATGGCCGACGACGCCGCCGCCGTGCTGGACCAGCTGGGGATCGACCGCGCCCACATCGTCGGGGCGTCGATGGGCGGCATGATCGCGCAGATCTTCGCCGCGCGATTCCGGGAGCGGACCAAGTCCCTCGCGATCATCTTTTCCAGCAACAACTCGGCGCTGCTGCCGCCGCCGGCCCCGCGTGCGTTGCTGGCGCTGCTCAAGGGCCCGCCGCCCGACGCGCCGCGCGAGGTGATCATCGACAACGCGGTGCGCGTCGGCAACATCATCGGCAGCCCGCGCTACCGGGTGCCCGAAGAGCAGGCCCGCGCCGAGGCCGCCGAGGGCTACGACCGCAACTACTACCCGCAGGGCGTCGCGAGGCATTTCGGGGCGGTGCTGGGCAGCGGCAGCCTGCGTCGCTACAACCGGCAGACCACCGCCCCCACGGTGGTGATCCACGGCCGGGCGGACAAGCTGATGCGGCCGTTCGGTGGCCGCGCCGTGGCGCGGGCGATCGATGGCGCCCGATTGGTGACATTCGACGGCATGGGCCATGATCTTCCACAGCAGTTGTGGGATCAGGTGATCGACGTGTTGACGAAAAACTTCGACAGGGCCGGTTAGCCAAAATCATTCGGTAGAAACGCATCCCCGCGATTTTCAGTCCATGTCGCAGGGCTGTACGGTTGGCACAGAAGGGTGGGTGTCTCAATTGGCCAAGCTGAAGCCGTATTACGAAGAGTCGCAGGCAACCTACGACATTTCAGACGACTTTTTCGCGCTGTTCCTGGACCCGAACATGGTGTACACCTGCGCCTACTTCAAGAACGACGACATGACGCTGGAAGAGGCGCAGCTCGCGAAGATCGATCTGGCCCTGGACAAGATGAATCTCGAGCCGGGGATGACGGTGCTCGACGTCGGGTGCGGCTGGGGCGGTGCCGTGGTCCGTGCGCTGGAGAAATACGACGTCAATGTCATTGGCATCACGCTGAGCCGGAACCACTACGCGCGCACCAAGGCGCGGCTGGCGGCGATCCCGACAACCCGGCGGGCCGAGGCCCGGCTGCAGGGGTGGGAAGAGTTCGACGAGCAGGTCGACCGGATCATCAGCTTCGAGGCCTTCGACGCGTTCAAAAAGGAACGTTGGCCCGCGTTCTGGGATTGGGCATATAAGACCCTTCCGGAGGGCAGCCGCATGCTGATGCACAGCATTTTCACGCATCCGCAGTCGCACTGGAAGGAGGTCGGCATCAAAATCACGATGTCCGACCTGCGTTTTCTGCATTTTCTCGGCAAGGAGATTTTCCCGGGCGGGCAGATGTGCGGCGAACCCGATATCGTCGACCTTTCCCAGCAGGCAGGTTTCTCGCTCGAACACACCCAATACCTGCGGCCGCATTACGCGCGCACGCTGGACATGTGGGCGGCCAATCTCGAGGCGAATCGCGACCGCGCCATCGCCATCCAGTCCGAAGAGGTCTACGACCGCTTCATGCGCTATCTGACCGGCTGCGCGGAGCTTTTCCGCAAGGGCATCTCCAACGTCGCCCAGTACACCCTCACCAAGTAGCGGCCGGCCCCGGCCAGCACGACCGGCCGGGCCAACGTCTTAGGTTCGGCTGGGTGGACGTCAACCAGTTCACCCTGGAAAAGTAGACTGCGTAACCGCGGTCGGCTCCGCGACGCGCACTTGCACCCTTGCCGAAGCACGCCACGACGTTGGGTATCGTTGCTGGTCAAACTTGACCCCTCGGATGGGTGCGCGGGTCATAGGAAGTGGATCTCATCCAGGAGAACAGGACGAAAATGGCTGAGCAACCGACTAGCCCGACGAAGACGCGCACGCGTTCGGAGGACATCCAGGCGCATTACGACGTCTCCGACGACTTCTTCGGCCTGTTCCAGGATCCGTCCCGGATCTACAGCTGCGCGTACTTCGAGCGCGACGACATGAGCCTGGAAGAGGCCCAGTACGCCAAGATCGACCTGAACCTGGACAAGCTGGACCTCAAGCCGGGCATGACCCTGCTGGACATCGGCTGCGGGTGGGGCACCACCATGAAGCGCGCCGTCGAGCGGTTCGACGTCAACGTCATCGGCCTGACGCTGTCGAAGAACCAGCACGCCCGCGCCGAGGCGCTGCTCGGTTCCGTCGACAGCGACCGCTCGCGGGAGGTCCGCCTGCAGAACTGGGAGGACTTCAACGAGCCCGTCGACCGCATCGTGTCCATCGAGGCCTTCGAGCACTTCGGCCACGAGAACTACGACGACTTCTTCAAGCGGACGTTCGACATCATGCCCGACGACGGCCGGATGACCGTCCAGAGCAGCGTCAGTTACCACCCCAGCGACCTGCACGCCCGTGGCAAGAAGCTGACGTTCGAGACGGCGCGGTTCATCAAGTTCATCGTCACCGAGATTTTCCCGGGCGGCCGGCTGCCGTCCACCCAGATGATGGTCGATCATGGCGAGAAGGCCGGATTCGTTGTGCCCGAACCGCTTTCGCTGCGGCCGCACTACATCAAGACGCTGCACATCTGGGGCGACACACTGGAGTCGAACCGGGACAAGGCCATCGAGGTCACCTCCGAAGAGGTGTACAACCGCTACATCAAGTACCTGCGCGGCTGCGAGCACTACTTCGCCGACGAGATGCTCGACGTCAGCCTGGTCACCTACCTCAAGCCGGGTGCCTCCAACTAGTCCGGCCTGACATCTGCGCGCCTGTCGGATTGGCGCTGCGCGGTTCGTCGAGTAGGTAGAGAGTGGAGCACAGGGCTTCGCTCACTACCGGAGGTGACGACCATGCAGTACTTCGCCTTGTTGATCAGCAAGGAGCAGGACCGTGCGCCCGACGATGCCGCCACCGCGATGGCGGCCTTCGAGAGCTTTCACCAAAAAGCCGGCTCGGCCATCAAAGCCGGTGACGCGCTGGCCCCGGCCGCGGCCGCGGTGGTGGTCACCGGCGGTCCGGACGCCCCGGTGGTCACCGACGGCCCCTTCGCGGAGACCGCCGAGGTGGCCTGCGGCTACTACGTCTTCGAAGCGGAAAACCTGGACGAGGCGCTCGCGCTGGCCCGCGACGTCCCGGTGGCCGCATTCGGGGCGGTCGAGCTGTGGCCGGTGGTCCACTCGATCGAGCCGTCGCGCAAGCTGACCGGCAACGACTGGCTCGCGCTGCTGTTGGAGCCGGCCGAATCGGCACACACCCCGGGCACGCCGGAGTGGGAGGCGACGGCCGCCAAGCACGCGGACCTGCACGCCGCCGCCGGCGATCACGTGATCGGCGGTGCGGCCCTGCACGACCGGTCCACGGCGACGACGGTTCGGGTGCGCGACGGCGAGGTCCTCATCACCGACGGGCCCTACGTCGAGGGCGCCGAGATCGCCACCGGCATCTATCTGCTCAGCGCCACCGATCGCGACGAGGCCGTCAAGATCGCCTCGATGATTCCCGCCTCGACCGTGCAACTGCGCCAGCTGGCGGGCGTCTCCGGCCTGTAGCCGATGGCCGACCTGGACGGCGTCTTCCGCCGGGAATGGGGACCGGCCGTGGCCGCGCTCGCGCGGTGGTCGGGTGACCTCACCGTCGCCGAGGACGCCGTCCAGGAGGCCTGCGCCGAAGCGTTGCGCACCTGGCCGCGCGACGGGGTGCCCGCCAACCCCGGTGGATGGCTGGTGACCGTCGGCCGTAACCGCGCCCGGGACCGGCTGCGCCGCGAATCCGCGCGTCCCGGAAAGGAATTGGCGGCGGTGGTCGACGATATTCGGACTCGCACCGATCACACCGAACCGCATCCGGTTCGCGACGACGAGCTGCGGATGATGTTCACCTGCGCCCACCCGGCGCTGGACCGACAGTCACAATTGGCGCTGACGCTGCGGCTGGTGTCGGGTTTGACCGTCGGCGAGATCGCCCGCGCGCTGCTGCAGACCGAGACGGCGATCGGGCAGCGGATCACGCGCGCCAAGAATAAGATTCGGCACGCCAACATCCCGCTGCGGGTGCCGCCCCCCGACTTGCTGCCCGAGCGCACACCGCACGTGTTCGGTTGCGTCTATTCGGTTTTCACCGAGGGCTATTGGTCGACCGCGGGCCCCTCGGCCGTCCGCGACGACCTGTGCGACGAAGGGATCCGGCTGGGCGGGGAGTTGTGCGTGCTGCTGCCCGACGAGCCGGAGGCGCACGCCTTGTCCGCGCTGATGCTGCTGCACGATTCGCGGCGCGCCACCCGGGTGGACGAGGCCGGCATGCTGGTGCCGCTCGAGGACCAGGACCGGCGCCGGTGGGACCGGGGCCGCATCGCGCGCGGTCTCGAGCGGTTGCGTCACGCTGAGGGCTCGACGGGCCCCTATCTGCCCCAGGCGGTGATCGCGGCGCTGCACGCCACGGCGCCGTCCTGGGAGCAGACCGACTGGGTCACCATCTGCGCCGCCTACGACCGGCTGCTCGCGCTGACCAACTCGCCGGTGGTGGCCGCCAACCGGGCGCTGGCCCTCGGATTCCGCGACGGCCCCGACGCCGGCCTGGCCGCCCTGGACGAGGTGGCACGCGACCCGCGGCTAACCCGCACCAATCTGAGCGCGACCGTGCGCGCCGACCTGCTGCGGCGCGCCGGCAGACCCGCCGACGCGCTGCCCTGGTATCGAGCCGCGTTGGAGTCCAACGGATCGGACCCGGGCCGCGAGTTTCTGCGGCGGCGCATCGTCGAGTGCGGCGGATAACCCGCCCGGGCTCAGGACTCCGCGAAATTGCGGGTGACGGCGGGGTCCACCGGGATACCCGGGCCGGTCGTCGTCGAGACCACGATCTTCTTCAGGTAGCGGCCCTTGGACGCGGACGGCTTGAGCCGCAGCACCTCGTCCAGCGCGGCGCCGTAGTTCTCGGCCAGCGCCTTCTCGTCGAACGAGGCCTTGCCGATGACGAAGTGCAGGTTGGCCTGCTTGTCCACCCGGAAGTTGATCTTTCCGCCCTTGATGTCGGCCACGGCCTTGGCGACATCGGGGGTCACGGTGCCGGTCTTGGGGTTCGGCATCAGGCCGCGGGGGCCGAGCACCCGGGCGATGCGACCCACCTTGGCCATCTGGTCCGGGGTCGCGATCGCGGCGTCGAATTCCAGCCAGCCGCCCTGGATCTTCTCGATCAGGTCGTCGCTGCCGACGATGTCGGCGCCGGCGGCCTGCGCCTGCTCGGCCTTGTCGCCGACGGCGAACACGGCGACGCGGGCGGTCTTACCGGTGCCGTGCGGCAGGTTGACCGTGCCGCGGACCATCTGGTCGGCCTTGCGGGGGTCGACGCCGAGCCGGATCGCCACCTCGACGGTCGAGTCCTGCTTGCTCGACGACGTCTCCTTGGCGAGCTTGGCCGCCTCCAGCGGGGAGTAGAGGTTGTCGCGGTCCACCTTCTCGGCGGCGGCGCGATATGCCTTGCTGTTCTTGCTCATTGATTCATCCAATCCGATGTTGGGTCGTGGTTGTCTGGTGTCGGACTCCTCCTCAGGCCGTTGCCGGCCTGCATCGTCGTCCGACGGCGGGCCGAAGCTGGCCCTCCCACGGTGGTGGTGCGGGTGTTACTCGACGGTGATACCCATCGACCGGGCGGTGCCGGCGATGATCTTGGCGGCCGCGTCGATGTCGTTGGCGTTCAGGTCGGCCTTCTTGGTCTCGGCGATCTCCTTGACCTGATCCCAGCTGACCTTGGCGACCTTGTTCTTGTGCGGCTCGGCCGATCCCTTGCCCACGCCGGCGGCCTTGAGCAACAGCTTGGCGGCGGGCGGCGTCTTGAGCGCGAAGGTGAAGCTGCGGTCCTCGTAGACCGTGATTTCCACCGGGATGACCTGGCCGCGCTGGTTCTCCGTGGCGGCGTTGTACGCCTTGCAGAACTCCATGATGTTGACGCCGTGCTGACCGAGCGCGGGCCCGACCGGCGGCGCCGGGTTGGCCTGCCCCGCCTGGATCTGAAGCTTGATCAGCCCGACGACTTTCTTCTTCGGGGCCATGAGATTGTGCTGTTCCTTCCTGGTTTTACGCCCGGCGTATGCGCCGGTTAGAGCTTGGAGACTTGGCTGAAGGTCAATTCGACCGGGGTTTCGCGGCCGAAGATGGACACCAGCACCTTGAGCTTCTGCTGTTCGCCGTTGACCTCGCTGATCGTGGCGGGCAGCGTCGCGAACGGGCCGTCCATGACCGTCACCGATTCGCCGACCTCGTAGTCGACCTCGATGGCCGGACGTTCCAGCCCGCCGACCTCGGCGGCGGCCGCCGTGGTGGCCGCACCCTTGGCGGCCTTCTTCGTCGCGCCGCGCGGCAGCAGGAACTTGACCACGTCGTCGAGGGTCAGCGCCGACGGACGCGAGGTGGCCCCGACGAACCCGGTGACGCCGGGGGTGTTGCGCACCGCGGCCCACGAGTCGTCGGTCAGGTCCATGCGCACCAGGATGTAGCCGGGCAGCACCTTGCGGTTGACCTGCTTGCGCTGGCCGTTCTTGATCTCGGTGACCTCTTCGGTGGGCACCTCCACCTGGAAGATGTAGTCGCCGACGTCGAGGTTCTGCACACGGGTTTCGAGGTTGGCTTTGACCTTGTTCTCGTAGCCCGCATAGGAGTGGATCACATACCAGTCGCCGGGCTTGGAGCGCAGTTCGGCCTTGAGCGCGACGGCGGGGTCGACGTCCTCGTCCTCGGCCGGCGCCTCGGGCGCCTCGGTGGCCTCGGCCGTCTCGTCGACAGCTTGGTCCGCAGTCGCCTCGGTGACCTCGGCGGCCGCAGAGGTATCCGTGGCCTGCGCCTCGGCGGCCTCGTCGGTCCCTTTCAGGTCGACCGCTTCACCCGCGGACGGGTCACCGTCGAAGGTAGTCACGGTTTGAGTCCTCTCTGTCACATTCAAAAGCGGCGTCACATTCAAAAGCGGCGTCACTCGCTCAGCCGAACACCAGCAGCACCAGCTTGGTCAGGCCGAAATCCGCCAGGCCGACCAGCGCCACCATGAAGGCCAGGAAAGCCAGCACAACGGAGGTGTAAGTGAGCATCTGCTTGCGGTTGGGCCAGATGACCTTCCGCATCTCTGCAACGACCTGCTTGAGGTAGTTGTAGACGAACACGAAGGGGTTGACCCGGTGGTCGCCGGCCTTCTTGGGCTTGGCGGCCTTCTTGGCTTTGGCGCCCTTTTTGGTCTTCTCCGGCGTCGCGGCTTCGACGTCGTCCGGCGATACGGCGTCCTCGCCGGCCTCGGCCGCCCGCTGCCGGGACCGCTTGCCCGTGGGGCGCTGGGGCCGCGTCACCACCGCCGTCCGACCGCCGCTCGCGCGGCCGTCCTCTTTGTCAGTGCCGTCGCTTGCGGCGTCGTTGGCAACATCGCCTTCGTCGCTCACCGCATGCTCCTTTGTCTGCTAGTCACTCGCGAACCATCCCGCCGAAGGTGGGAACCTTCTTCCAGTGTCCACCATGCCAGGACGTTCGCCATTAGCAGGGGCGACAGGACTTGAACCTGCAACCTGCGGTTTTGGAGACCGCTGCTCTGCCAGTTGAGCTACGCCCCTTCGCGGTTGGCAGGCCAACCTGCGCTTACCTACCGGGGCTTACATGACACGCGCGCCTTCCGATTGCTCGACTCACGGAAAGCGCGCTAATGCTGGGAAAACCCCGAGGACCGAGTGTACATCGACGCGAGAGTCAGATACTAATTACGCCGTTCTGACGACCTGACCGGAGTCCGGGTCCCAGCGCAGGTTCGCGGAGTTGTCGGCGTACTGGCCCATCAGCGTGGTGTAGGCCTCCAGGACCACTTCACCCTTGTCGTCGGTGCAGATGTTCTTGGTGACGACGATGTCGGCGCCGAAACGCTCGTCCACCGACAGGATGTCCATGCGGGCCCACAGCTTGTCGCCGGCCTTGATCGGCTTGGAGAACACGAACCGCTGGTCGACCTGGACGATCACCAGCGTCTCCATGCCGATGTCGACGTGCCGAAAGAAATCCAGCTGGACCAGCTTGGCGAAGATGGTCCCGAAGGTCAGCGGCGCGATGATCGCGTCGTGGCCGAGTTCGGCGGCGGCGTCTTCCTCGTAGTGGGCCGGGTGGCGGTTCTTGATGGCAAGCGCGAACTGGCGCAGTTGTTCCCGCCCCACAACGAAGTAGTCCGGGTAGCGCCAGATCATCCCCCGGATGTCTGTTTTGAGCGCCATAGCCTACGCGAGTGTCGCGGACGCGATGGCCCTGCCGAAGATCTTCTTGCCGCCGGTGGTGGCGGTGAGCGCGATGGTCACGGACTTGGTCTCGGGGTCGGCGGACTTGACCCGGCCATTGAAAACCAGCTCGGCGCCCTTACCGTCGTTGGGCACCGGCACCACGGCGGTGAACCGCACGTTGTACTCGGTCACGGCGCCGGGGTCGCCGATCCACGCGGTCACGTAGCCGCCGCCGATGCCCATGGTCAACATGCCGTGCGCGATCGCGGTGTCCAGGCCGACGACCTTGGCCATCTCGTCGTCCCAGTGGATCGGGTTCAGGTCACCAGAGACGCCCGCGTAATTCACCAGGTCCTGTCGGGTCAGCGGGTAGGTCTTCTCCGGCAATAGGTCACCCACCTTCACCGAGCTGAACTCACGCAGTGGCATCAGAAAATCCCTCTTCTCCATCCTCGCCGGCACGGCCCGCGAGGGTCGTGTAGGTCTCTTGCACGACGTCACCGGCTTCATTGGTGATGACATTCTTGGTGACGATGATCTGGGTGCCGTGCGACACACGCATCGAGTCCACGTAGACGTCGCAGTACAGCTTGTCCCCGGCCACCAGCGGAGCGAAGTACTTCAGCACCTGGTCGACCTGCACGATTTGGGCGTCCTGGACGGCGACGTTGGCGTGCTTGAAGAAGGCTGTCTGCGCCTGATAGCCGAAGACGGAGACGAACGTCAACGGCGCGATCAGACCCCTGTAGCCGAGTTCGGCGGCCGCCTTTTCCTCGAAGTACCAGGCGTCGTCGTTTTTCACGGCCGTCGCGTGTTCGCGGATCTTCTCCCGCTCCACCTCGTAATGATCGGGGTAGCGATAGTGCATCCCCACCAGGCTTGAACTTAACGGCACGATTCTTAAACTACCTAGTCAATCGGAGTAAACGCCCGCGGGTGGCCGCTAGCGTGTCTCCCGATGCGCCTGGTGCTTACCGCAGTTGGGGCAGAACTTCTTCAGCTCCAGTCGGTCCGGGTCGTTCCGGCGGTTTTTCTTGGTGATGTAGTTGCGGTGCTTGCACACCTCACATGCCAAGGTGATCTTCGGCCGTACATCGGTACTGGAAGCCATGACGGTTCTCTCTCAATTCCTGAATAAAGCTTTGCTGTTGTGTTGTAGCGATGGCCGGACTCGAACCGGCGACCTAACGATTATGAGTCGTTCGCTCTAACCGACTGAGCTACATCGCCTCTGGCCACCCCTTGTGGGGTCGGGGCCGCCACGCCTGCTCGGCGTCCGCCGAGCCCCCTAACGGAATCGAACCGTTGACCTTTTCCTTACCATGGAAACGCTCTACCGACTGAGCTAAGGGGGCCGTGCACCCGAAGCGATCTCCTCCGCGCGGGCCTAAAAGAGGGTACAGCCTGGCTTGCAGCGGAACCAAACCACGCGAAGCCCCGTTGGGGGCGGGTCGTGGGCAACCGCGGCTCACCCGGCGATCGGCGAAGCCGCGGCAAACGTCAGCTGCCGCCGGACCGGTGCCCGGGCTGCCAGGCGCCCAGGTCGCTGAACTCGTCGTACTCGTCGTCCTGTTCGACGGAATCGCTTTCGTTGAGCAGGGTCCGCAACGCGAGATTGACGGCCTCGCGCGCGTCGAGGAGATGAAACCGGCGGATCGCCTCATCGACCAGATCGACGTCCAGCTCGATTTCAACCTTCTTCTTCATGCGCCAACAATACCCAGCGGACACCGGCCCAACGGGCCGCAACCGGCCGTGTGAGCCGAGGCCCTAGTCTGGTCACGTGCCAGAGGACCGGCTGTACTTTCGTCAACTGCTCTCCGGTCGCGACTTCGCCGCCGGCGACATGATGGCGACGCAGATGCGCAACTTCGCCTACCTGATCGGCGACCGGCAAACCGGCGACTGCGTCGTCGTCGACCCGGCGTACGCCGCGGGCGACCTGCTCGACGCGCTCGAGGCCGACGGCATGCACCTGTCGGGGGTGCTGGTGACCCATCACCACCCCGACCACGTGGGCGGGTCCATGATGGGCTTCGCGCTGGCGGGCCTGGCCGAACTGCTGGAGCGGGCACCGGTGCCGGTGCACGTCAATACCCATGAGGCACTGTGGGTTTCGCGTGTCACCGGGATAAGCCGCAGCGACCTGACCTCCCACGAGAACCATGACAAGGTCAGCATCGGCGACATCGAGATCGAGTTGCTGCACACCCCCGGCCACACGCCGGGCAGCCAGTGCTTCCTGCTCGACGGCCGCCTGGTCGCCGGTGACACGTTGTTCTTGGAGGGCTGCGGGCGCACCGACTTCCCCGGCGGTGACTCCGATGAGATGTACCGCAGCCTGCAGCGGCTCGCGACCCTGCCCGGTGACCCGACCGTGTTTCCCGGCCATTGGTATTCGGCGGAGCCCAGCGCCTCGCTCTCGGAGGTCAAGCGTTCCAACTACGTGTATCGGGCCGCGGACCTCGACCAATGGCGAATGCTGATGGGCGGCTGAGCGGCCCGGGGATCGCTCGGTGATGGCCATCCGGCGGCCGCCTTCTGTGATATAAGCGGAGGGTGGATTCCATGGGTTGGATCCAGGACAGCTGGCATGAAGTCACGCACGTCGGGTCCGGCACCTGGATTGCGTGGGCAGCGTGGGCGGCGATCGTCCTGGCAGTGGTCACGCTGGTCTTCACCAACAGCCAGATCAACCGCAATCGCCGCGCGGCGGCCGAGCAGACCCGCCCGCACGTCGCGATGTTCATGGAGCCGCATTCGGCCGACTGGCACGTGATCGAGCTGGTGGTCCGCAATTTCGGCCGGACCGCGGCCTACGACATCAGCTTTTCCTTTGACAATCCCCCCACGGTGGCCGAGTACGAAAACGCCACCGACGGCTACGCCGACGTCGTCGAATTGCGGCTTCCCAGCGAGCTGCCGATGCTGGCCCCGGGCCAGGAATGGCGCATGGTGTGGGATTCCGCGCTCGACCGCGCCGAGATCGGCAGCGGCATCGAATCCCGCTTCACCGGCACCGTGACCTATTACGACCGGCCGGATCGGCCGCACGCCCGGCGGTTCTGGCAGCGCGAGCGTTCGCCGCTGCAGACCGACGTGGTGCTGGATTGGGACGCTCTGCCGCCCGTGCAGCGCATCGAGTTGATGACCACCCATGACCTGGCGAAGCGGGAGAAGGAGAAGCTGGAGCTGCTGCGCGGCCTGCTGACCTACTTCCACTACGCCAGCAAGGAAACCCGTCCCGAGGTGTTCCGCAGCGAGATCGAGCGGATCAACGCCGCGGTCCGGGAAACCCAGGACCGATGGCGCACCCGCCAACTCGACGAACCCACCGATGTCAGCCTGCGCTGGAGTAACGCCGAAGACGACCTGGGCAAACACCACAGCCAGCCCGCCTGACGGCAAGGAGCAACCGATGACCGCCCCGGTTCACTACAGCACCAAAGACTCCATCGCCGTCATCAAGATGGACGACGGCAAGGTCAACGCGCTGGGCCCGACCATGCAGCAGGCGCTCAACGACGCGATCGACCGGGCCGAGGCGGACAACGTCGGGGCGCTGGTGATCACCGGGAACGAGCGGGTGTTCAGCGGGGGCTTCGACCTGAAGATCCTCACCTCCGGCGAGGTGCAGCCCGCGATCGACATGCTGCGCGGCGGATTCGAGCTGGCGCATCGCCTGCTGTCCCATCCGAAGCCGGTGGTGATGGCCTGCACCGGCCACGCCATCGCGATGGGGGCGTTTTTGCTGTCGGCGGGTGATCACCGAATTGCCGCGCACGCGTACAACATCCAGGCCAACGAGGTCGCGATCGGTATGGTCATCCCCTATGCCGCCCTGGAAATCATGAAGCTGCGGTTGACGCCGTCGGCCTACCAGCAAGCCAGCGGGCTGGCCAAGACCTTCTTCGGTGAAACCGCCCTCGCCGCAGGCTTTATCGACGAGATCGTGTTGCCCGAGGTGGTGGTCGACCGCGCCGAGGAGGCCGCGCGGGAGTTCGCCGGGCTGCATCAGCGCGCGCACGCCGCCACCAAGCTGCGCGCCCGCGCCGACGCCCTGGCGGCCATCCGCGCCGGCATCGACGGGATCGAAGCCGAATTCGGCGTGTGATCTGCTAAGGGCGTCCGCCCGCCTCGGTTCGCGTGCCGCTGCCGGGGAAGTCACCGGAATGACCATAGATCGCATCGCGGACCCGTGGGGAACGCGGACCCCGCAGGTCTTGATGAGCTGAAACGGCGAACGCGGTGGCCGCCAATGGCCGCCACCGCGTTCAGCTCGCCTCCTCGACGCCAGTCTGGCACGTGCGCGGCGTGCCGTCACTTCACTCGGCAACTCCGTGTCAGTCGTCGGCCGCAACCCATTGATAGGGAAGGAATTTCCCGTCGAACGTCACCACGACACGGTCGCCGGACGGGTGCGGCTTCTTCTGCACGTCGAGGCTGAAGTTGATCGCGCTCATGATGCCGTCGCCGAACTGCTCGGCGATCACCTCCTTGAGGGCGCCGCCATAAACCTGCAGGGCCTCGTAGAAGCGGTAGATGGTGGGGTCGGTGGGGACCGCGGTGGGCAGTCCGCCGCGCATGGGCGGCGCCGCCAGCACCGCTACCGCGGACTCGTCGAGCTTGAGTTTTTCGGCCAGAACCTTGGCCTGCTCCACCGGAATCGGATGCTGGCCGAGCAGCGCGGCGGTGGTCCACAGCAGCGGCCGGTCGATCGCGTCGGCCAGCTCCTGCCACGTCAGCCCTTGACGGAGCCGGGCTAAAACGACCTGTTCGGTGATTTCGGTTCTGTTCATAGCGCTCAAGCATGCCCTGCGGTCCGGCCCGGCGCAGTCGCGCGCTTCGGCATACTCAAACGTTATGGCTGAAGTGGTCGATCCCCTGCTGCTGGGCCAGCGCGTGGTGGCAAGGGAAGCGTAGTTGCGCCGAGCCGTGTCCGGACCACTGATGCTTCGCCGTTTCAGCTAGCGCATGCGCTAGCTGAAACGGTGGCGATATCTACCCACCCCCTGCCGGATACAGCTCCCTACCCGCCCGGGCTCATTCCGGCTTGGTGGCGGTGACCAAGCGGGTGGAGAACCAGGGGCCGCCGTACCACATGCGCCAGCCGAGATTGCGCCGCCGCACGTTGCGCCAGCCGAGTTCGCGCAGCCGGGCGGCGTGTTGGCGCGTCTCCCACAGGTCGGCGATGGCGAGCCGCCCGCCCGGCCGCAGCACGCGCGCGGCTTCCTCGAGCGCCCGGCGCCGGCCGGCGTGGCCGGGGATGTTGTGGATGGCCAGGTTGCTGACGATCACGTCGACGCTTACGTCGGCGAAGGGCAGCGCGGTCATGTCCGCGGTGTGCAATTCGATCCGATCGGCGACGCCTTCGGCCACCGCGTTGGCCAGCGTGGCCCGCTCGGAGTTGTCGGTCTGGTCGGCCTGCCACAGGTCGACGCCGATCGCGCGGCCCCGGGGCAACCGCTTGGCCGTCGCCAGCAACACCGCGCCCCGGCCGCAGCCGAGGTCGAGCACGGTTTCGTCGCCCGCCAGGCGCAGGTCGCTGAGAACCCGGTCCCAGACCACGAATTTTCCGGCCCGGGTGGCGTACATGTACAGGGCGACGGCGCCCGCGACGCCGGCGGACGACACCGCGGCCAAGGCCGCCCGCAGCCGCTTGCCGCGCGCCCAGCTGATTCCGGCGAACGCGGCCAGGCCGGCAGCCTGAGCGGCGATGCCTACTGCCTGCGCGCGCGGCGACACGGTGTGAAAGGAACCGTCTATTCCGTAGTCGCCGCGATGGTCGTGCACGCCGATCATCTTACGACCAAGGCGCCGAAGGTTTTTCACCGTGCGCGCTACCAACGGCCGTGGTGTACCACCTCGGCGAACGGCCGCCGGTTCGGCTTGCGGATCGGCGCGAGCGGGCGATCGGCGGGGTAGCCCAGGCCGAGCAGGAAAGCCACCAGGTACTCGTCGGGCACGCCCAAAATGGCGCGCGCCTTGTCCTGCTCGCCCACCGACGAATGACCGGTCCCGATCCCCAGGTCGGTGGCGGCGATCATCATCGCCATGGTGGCCTGGCCGACGTCGTAGTTGTCGGTCACCACTCGGCGCTCGTCGGGCGGCACCGGGACCACGATGGCGATCGCGGCCGCCGCCCCGGCGATGTGACCGGCGCCCCGCCAGACCGTGGACAGCTCGGCCAGCTGGTCGCCGTCGGTGACGATGACGAAGTCCCACGGCTGGCGGTTCTTCGCCGAGGGCGCGCGCCAGCCCGCTTCGGCGATGCGGTCCAGGTCCTCGGCCGGTATCGGCTTGCGCTGGTACTCCCGGACATTGCGACGTGCACGAATCGCGTCCCAAGCTTCCATCTGGTTGCCTCCAGTAACTGTTTTCCCGCGTCAACCGGCGTAGGATCTGGTGAATTCCCAGGTGGCGATTGCGCGTTCGCCCGCAGTCTAGCCGCGACACATGTGAGTGCACGGGCGCCAACGCAGCCAAACACCTTGGGCCACAGCTCAACACGTTCTGCGCGAGACGGCCGCGGTTGCCGGCCGGTTGGGTTTGACTATCGCGTTTCCGGGAAGCCGGGGTGAACCAAATGAGCGGCCCGCTCGTCAACAACCGAATGGCCCCGAGTCAGAAAGGCGGGTACCCGCCGTGGCAGAGCACCTGACGCCGCACTTCGAAGAGGTCCAGGCCCATTACGACCTGTCCGACGACTTCTTCCGGTTGTTCCTCGACCCCACCATGACGTATAGCTGCGCGTACTGGGATCGCAACCGGGACATATCGCTGGAAGAGGCGCAACTGCGCAAGATGGACCTCTCGCTGGGCAAGCTGGGCCTGCGACCGGGCATGACGTTGCTGGACATCGGGTGCGGCTGGGGCGGCACGATGCGCCGCGCGCTGGAGAACTACGACGTCAACGTCATCGGTCTGACCCTGTCCGAGCACCAGGCCGCGCACGTGCAGAAGCTCCTCGACTCGTTGGACACCGAACGCAGCAAGCAGGTGCTGCTGCACGGCTGGGAAGAGTTCGACGGGTACGCCGACCGGATCGTCTCCATCGGCGCGTTCGAGCACTTCGGCTACGACCGCTACGACGACTTCTTCGCGATGGCCCACCGCACCCTGCCCGAGGACGGGGTGATGCTGTTGCACACCATCACCATGCTGACCCCGCAGCAGATCGTCGAGCGTGAGCTGCCGATGACCGAGGAGCAGACGAGCTTCAACGAGTTCATCGCCACCGAGATCTTCCCGGGCGGCCAGCTGCCGGCGATCGAGATCGTGGAGTTCCACGCCTCGAAGATGGGCTTCAACCTGAAACGCAGGCAGTCGCTGCGGTTGCACTACGCCCGCACCCTCGACCACTGGGCCGAGGCCTTGCAGGCGCACCACCGCGAGGCCGTCGAGATCCAGTCCGAAGAGGTCTACCAGCGCTACATGCGGTACCTGACGGGCTGCGCCGACGCATTCCGGGCCGGATACATCGACGTCAACCAGTTCACGCTGGCGAAGTAGGCCACCGCGTCGGTATCGGGGTTTATCGTGACACCGCAATGCCGCTTCATCTGCACCGTGCCGAGCGCACCGATCTCCTGGCCGACGGCCTCGGCGCCCTGCTGGCCAACCCGTTGCCCGACCCGTTCGCCACCGAACTGGTCGTGGTGCCCGCGCGCGGCGTGGAGCGTTGGCTCAGCCAGCGGCTGTCCCATGTGCTCGGCGCGCGCGGCGGCGACGGGGTGTGCGCCGGGGTGGCGTTTCGCAGCCCGGGCTCGTTGATCGCCGAGATCACCGGCACCGCCGACGACGATCCGTGGTCACCGGACGCCATGGTGTGGCCCCTGCTGGAGGCGATCGACTGCTCGCTGGACGAACCGTGGTGCCGCACGCTGGCATCGCATGTCGGTCATTTCCACACCGGCGCGGAGGCCGAGCTGCGCCAGGGCAGGCGATACGAGGTCGCGCGCCGGCTGGCCGGGCTGTTCGACTCCTACGCCCGGCAACGCCCGCAGCTGCTCGTCGACTGGGGCAACGGGGACATCGGTGATCTCGACGAGGACCTGCACTGGCAGCCGCAGCTGTGGCGGGCGCTGGTCGCGCGGGTCGCCGCCGACCCGCCGCACGTCCGTCACGGGAAGACCATCGCGCGGCTGAAGGCGGCGCCCAGCGCGCTGCCGCCGCGGCTGTCGCTGTTCGGGCATACCCGATTGGCCCGCACCGACGTCGAGCTGTTGGAGGCGGTGGCCGCCCACCACGAGCTGCATCTGTGGCTACCGCACCCCAGCGACGAGCTGTGGCGCGCGCTGGCCGGCGCGCATGGCGCGATTCCCCGGCGCGACGACGTCAGCCATCGCGCGGTGTCCCATCCGCTGCTCGCGACGCTGGGACGCGACCTGCGTGAACTGCAACGCAGCCTGCCGGCGGACGCGCGGACGGACGACTACCTACCCGGCGACGTCCGCCCGGACACGCTGCTCGGCTGGCTGCAGTCCGACATCGCCGCCAATGCCGTTCGCCCACTTGGGCGCACGCTGGCCGCCGACGACCGATCGGTGCAGATCCACAACTGCCACGGTCCGGCCCGCCAGGTCGACGTGCTGCGCGAGGTGCTGCTCGGCCTGTTGCAGGACGACCCGACGCTCGAGCCGCGCGACATCCTGGTGATGTGCCCGGACATCGAGACCTACGCGCCGCTGATCGTGGCCGACTTCGGCCTGGGCGACGTGGTGCACGGCGCGCATCCGGCCCACCAGCTGCGCGTGCGGCTGGCGGACCGCTCGCCGATCCAGACCAATCCGCTGCTGGGGGTGGCCGCGCAGCTGCTGGCGCTGGCGGCCGGCCGGGTGACGGCCAGCGAGGTGCTCAACCTGGCGCAGGCCCCGCCCGTGCGTGCGCAATTCGGGCTCACCGACGACGATTTGGAGGCCATCACCCGCTGGGTCCGGCAGGCCAACATCCGGTGGGGATTGGATCAGCAGCATCGCCGGCCCTATCACGTCGACTTCGTACACAACACATGGCGTTTCGGCATCGACCGGATCCTGGCCGGCGTCGCGATGTCGGACGATTCGAACGCGTGGATCGACGCGACGCTGCCACTTGACGACGTCAGCAGCAATCGCGTCCAATTGGCCGGCCAGTTCGCCGAATTCGTCGCGCGGCTCCAGCATGTCCTGGACTCGCTCACCGGCGCCCGGCCGCTGACCGAATGGCTGGCCACCCTGACCGACGGCGTCACCATGCTGACCCGGGTCAGCGATGCGGACGCCTGGCAGACCGGTCAGATGCAACGCGAGTTCGCCCAGACCGCCGCGCACGCCGGATCCCGCGGCGACACCCCCCTGCGGCTGGCCGACGTTCGCGCGCTGCTGACGCGGCGCCTCTCCGGTCGGCCGACCCGGGCCAACTTCCGCACCGGCACCCTCACGGTGTGCACCATGGTGCCGATGCGCTCGGTGCCACACCGGGTGGTGTGCCTGGTGGGCCTCGACGACGGGCTGTTCCCACGGCTCGGCATCGTCGACGGTGACGACGCGCTGGCCCGCTGCCCGATGACCGGCGAACGCGACATCCGTTCCGAGGACCGGCAACTGCTGCTCGACGCGATCGGCGCGGCCACCGAGAAATTGGTCATCACCTACACCGGCGCCAACGAGTACTCGGGGCAGCCGCGTCCCCCGGCGGTGCCGCTGGCCGAACTGCTCGACACCCTCGACGTGACCACGCCGGTCAAGGTGCGCGACCGCATCGTCGTCCAACATCCGTTGCAGCCCTTCGACATTCGCAATGTGATCCCTGGCCGGCTGGTGCCGGACGTGCCGTTCAGTTTCGACCCCACGGTGTTGCGCGCGGCACGCGCCACCGCCGGCGACCACAGCGCACGACCGAAATTCATCTCGGCGCCGCTGCCCCCACCGCCGGCGGACGACGTCATCCTCGCCGACCTCGTCGGCTTCTTCAAGGATCCGGTCAAGGGCTTCTTCCGCGCGCTGGAATTCACGCTGCCCTACGACGTCGACGGCGTGCAGGACGCGATCCCGGTCGACATCGACGGCCTCGAGGAGTGGACGGTCGGCGACCGGATGCTGGGCGACATCCTGCGCGGCATGACACCCGACGATGCGCGGCAAGCCGAGTGGCGCCGCGGCACGCTGCCCCCGGGCCAGCTGGGCTGGCGCAAGGTCACCGAGATCCGGGACCAGGCGGCACTGTTGGCGCGCGAGGCGATGCGTCACATGGAGAGTCAGCGCCCGGCGGCCGCCTACGACGTCGACGTCGACCTCGGCGGCGGGCGACGCCTCACCGGCACGGTGTCACCGGTGTACGGCGACCGGTTGGTGTCGGTGACGTATTCCCGGCTGGACGGCAAGCATCTGCTCGAATCGTGGATCCCATTGCTGGCGTTGGTCGCTCATGACCCCGGCCGGGATTGGTCGGCGGTGTGCATCGGCCGCATGCGCCGGGGGACCACCACCCGGGTGGAGGGCCTGGGGCGGCCGCGCGAGGGTGAGGACGCCACCGAGATACTGCGCGAGCTGGTGGCGGTCTACGACGCCGGGCGGCGTGAACCGATTCCCTTGCCCATCAAGACGTCCTACGCCTGGGCGGCCGCCCGGCACGGCGGCGAGGACCCGGTGACCGAGGCCCGTTACCGGTGGAGATCCAGTGACCGCTTTCCGGGTGAGGACCAGGCCCCGGCGCACGTGCGGGCGTGGGGAAAGGGAGCCCCGCTCGACGAGCTGATGCAACCCGTGCGGCCGGGCGAGGAGTGCGACGGCGAGGACAACCGGCTCGGCGCCTACGCCGCCCGGGTCTGGCTGCCGATGCTGCGCGCCGAGCGGGAGCCGGTGTAGATGGAACGCTTTGACCTGTTGGGTCCGCTGCCGGCCGAGCGGTCCACCACGGTGCTGGAGGCCAGCGCGGGAACCGGCAAGACTTTCGCGCTGGCTTCGCTGGTGACCCGATATGTCGCCGAGGGCGTGGCGGCGCTGGACCAGATGCTGCTCATCACCTTCGGCCGGGCCGCCAGCCAGGAGCTGCGCGAACGCGTCCGCTGTCAAATGGTCGACGCGGTACGCGCTTTCGCCGATCCGTTGACCGTCGGCGACAACCAGGTGGTGGCGCACCTGCTCGAGGGCACCGACGAGCAGCGCGCGGCGCGCCGGCAGCGTCTCCGTGACGCGCTGGCCGGTTTCGACGCGGCGACGATCGCCACTACCCACCAGTTCTGCCAGCTGGTGTTGCGCTCGCTCGGCGTGGCCGGCGACACCGCCGCGAGCGTGACGTTGCTCGACAGCCTCGATGACCTGGTGACCGAGATCGTCGACGATCTGTACCTGGCCCACTTCGGCCAGGAACGCGACGATCCGGTGCTGCACTACCGCGAGGCGCTGCGGCTGGCCCGCGAGGTGGTGAAGAACCCGTCGACCCAGCTGCGGCCGCGCGACCCGGATCCGGACTCGCGGGCCGCCGTCAGCCTCAGGTTCGCCAATGATGTTCTGGCCGAACTGGATACGCGTAAGCGGCGGCTGGGCGTGCTCGGCTATGACGACCTGCTGATCCGGCTGGCCGAGGCGCTGGCCACCGAGGGCTCTCCCGCCCGGCTGCGCATGCATCAACGCTGGCCGATCGTCATGGTCGACGAGTTCCAGGACACCGACCCGGTGCAGTGGCAAGTGATCGACCGGGCGTTCAGCGGGCGCTCCACCGTGATTCTCATCGGCGACCCGAAGCAGGCGATCTATGCGTTTCGCGGCGGTGACATCGTCACGTATCTGCGGGCGGCCGAGACGGCGGGCCAGCGCAAAACGCTGGACACCAACTGGCGCAGCGACTCCGCGCTGCTGCAACGGTTGCAAGTGGTGCTGCGCGGCGCGCAGCTCGGTGACCCCGCGATCGTCGTGAACGACGTCGACGCGCATCACCGCGGCCACCGGCTCGCCGGTGCGCCGCACAACGAGCCGTTCCGGCTGCGCGTGGTGGCGCGGAAGACGTTGGGCCGCCGCGGTATTGCGAACCTTCCGATCGACCAGGTGCGCGAGCACATCGGGGCGGACCTCGCGTCGGACATCCGCGCGCTGCTGGCCAGCGGTGCCACCTTCGGCGGCAGACCGCTGCAGGCCCGCGACATCGCGGTGATCGTGGAGAAGCACCGAGACGCGCACGCCTGCTTCACCGCGCTCTGCGATGCGGGCGTTCCCGCGGTCTACACCGGCAACTCCGACGTGTTCACCTCCGAGGCGGCCGAGGACTGGCTGTGCCTGCTGGAAGCCTTCGATCAACCGCACCGGCCCGGCATGGTGCGCGCGGCCGCGGCGACGATGTTCTTCGGCGAGACGGCCGAGTCGCTGGTGGCCGGCGGCGACGCGCTCACGGATCGGATCGCGAAAACCTTGCGGGAGTGGGCCGGTCACGCCCGCGAACGCGGCGTCGCGGCCATCTTCGAGGCCGCTCAATTGCTGGGCATGGGCAACCGCGTGCTCGCCTGGCAGGGCGGCGAGCGGCACATGACCGACCTGGCCCATGTCACCCAGCTGCTGCAGGATGTCGCGCACCGCGAGCACTACAGCCTGCCCGCGCTGCGCGATTGGCTGCGCCGGCAGCGTGACGAGCGCAGCGGCGCGCCGGAACGCAATCGCCGGCTCGACAGCGACGCCGCCGCCGTCCAGATCATGACCGTCTTCGTCAGCAAGGGCCTGCAGTACCCGATCGTGTACCTGCCGTTCGCGTTCAATCGCAACACCCAGGACAGCGACGTGGTGCTGTTCCACGATGAGGACGGCACGCGTTGCCTGCACGTCGGGGGCAAGGACAGCCCCGACTTCAAAACCGTTGAGCGACTGGGCCGCAAAGAGGACGCCAGCGACGACAGCCGCCTGACCTACGTCGCGCTCACCAGGGCGCAGTCCCAGGTGGTGGCGTGGTGGTCGCCGGCGTACTACGAGCCCAACGGCGGCCTGTCGCGGCTGCTGCGCGGCCGCCGGCCCGGCGAGCCGGTGGTGCCGGACCGGTGCGAACCCGCGAAGGTCTCCGACGACGACGCCCTGGCCCGGCTGCGCGAGTGGGAGGCGGCCGGCGGCCCGGTCATCGAGGAGTCGCTGGTGGCGGCGGCCCCGACGCTGCCCGCCGGGCCGGTGCCCGCGCGCCTGGAGAATCGCCACTTCCACCGCGGCATCGACACCGGCTGGCGGCGCACCTCGTATTCCGGTCTGATCCGGGCGGCGCAAACCAGCGGGGTGGGCAGCGAACCCGAAATCGACGAGCTTGACGACGAAGCCGGCGACATCCCGTTGGTGTCCGCGGTGTCCGGGCCGGACGTGCCCTCGCCGATGGCCGACCTTCCCGCGGGCGCCACGTTCGGCACGCTGGTGCACGCCGTGCTGGAGACGGCCGACCCCTTCGCTGCGGACCTGGCCGCCGAGCTGGAGGCGCACATCCGGACGCACTCAACGTGGTGGCCGGTTGCCGTTGCCCCCGAGGAGCTGGCCGCGGCGATGGTGCCGATGCACGACACGCCGCTGGGTGCGTTGACGGGCGGGATCACGCTGCGCCAGATCGGATTGTCAGACCGCCTGCGCGAGCTGGACTTTGAGCTGCCGCTGGCCGGCGGCGACCGTCGGTCGACGGCTACCCCGGTCCGGCTGGCGGATCTGGCGCCGCTGTTGCGCGAGCACCTGCCGCACGACGACGTGCTGGCATCGTATGCCGACCGGCTGGCCGAACCGGGCCTGGGCGATCAGTCGCTGCGCGGATACCTCACCGGTTCCGTCGACGCCGTGCTCCGCGTTCCGGACGGCACCGGGCACCGGTTCGTGGTGGTGGATTACAAGACGAACCGGCTCGGGGAACCGGAGCGACCGCTGACCGCCGCCGACTACGACCGGCCACGGATGGCCGAGGCGATGTTGCATTCGGACTATCCGCTGCAGGCGCTACTGTATTGCGCTGTGCTGCACCGGTTTTTGCGGTGGCGGTTGGCGGATTACGACCCGAGCCGGCATCTCGGCGGCGTCCTGTATCTGTTCCTGCGGGGCATGTGTGGTGCCGACACGCCGGTGCTCGACGGCCACCCGGCGGGGGTCTTCGATTGGCGGCCGCCCTGGCCGTTGGTTGCGGCGCTGTCGGACCTGCTCGACGCGCGGGGGGTGGCCGCGTGACGGTCGAAGCGATGTTCGCGACCGGGCTGCTGCGCACGTTCGCCGATGCCGGCGTTTTCGAGACCGCCGATATCCATGTCGCGCAACGGCTTACGGCACTCACCGGCGAGCCCGACGAGCGGGTGGCGCTCGCGGTCGCCCTGGTGGTGCGCGCGCTGCGGGGCGGGTCGGTGTGCGTCGATCTGCGCGCGGTACCCGCGCAGGTGAGTGCGCCCGACCTGGCCTGGCCGGAGGCCGACGACTGGATGGCGGCGGTGCGGGCCAACGCAATGCTGCAGACGCCGCCAGTGCTGAGGCTGCTCGGGGATCTGCTGTACTTCGACAGGTACTGGCTCGAGGAAGAGCAAGTGTGCACCGACCTGCTGGCGCTTTCGGTGACGCCCGCCAGCGTCGAATCAGCCACCTACGACCGGCTTTTCCCGTCCGGGTACAACGAGCAGCGGGCCGCCGCCGAGATCGCGGTGTCGCAGGCGCTGACCGTGTTGACCGGCGGGCCCGGGACCGGCAAGACCACCACGATCGCCCGCCTGCTCGCCCTGCTGGTCGAACAGGCCGAGCGTGCCGGCCGGCCCCGTCCCCGGATCGCGCTGGCCGCACCGACCGGCAAGGCGGCGGCCCGGCTGGCCGAAGCGGTGGCCGCGGGAATCCAGGAGCTGCCCGCGGCGGACAGGGCGCGGCTGACGGGTCTTCCGGGAACCACGCTGCATCGGCTGCTGGGGCCCCGGCCGGATACGTCGGTGCGGTTCAAGCACAATCGCGGCAATCGGCTGCCACACGACGTCATCGTGGTGGACGAAACGTCGATGGTGTCGTTGACCATGATGGCCCGGCTGGTCGAAGCCGTCCGGCCGGACACCCGGCTGATCCTGGTCGGCGACCCCGACCAGTTGGCCTCGGTGGAAGCGGGTGCGGTGCTGGCCGACCTGGTGGACGGGTTGGCCGGTCGCGACGATGTCCGGGTGGCCGCCCTGCGCACCCCGCACCGATACGGCACGTCGATCGGCGCCCTGGCCGAGGCGATCCGGGTCGGTGACGCGGACCGTGTCCTGGAGTTGTTGACGGCAGGCGGTGAACACGTCGAGTGGGTGGACTCCGAGCGCCCGGCCGGCCGGTTGCGTGAGGTGCTGGTTGCGCACGCGTTGCGGCTGCGCTCGGCCGCGCTGCTGGGCGCGGTGCCACAGGCCTTGGCCACCTTGGACGAACATCGCTTGCTGTGTGCGCACCGCGAGGGGCCCTACGGCGCGACGCACTGGAATAGCCAGGTGCAGAAGTGGATTGGCGAAGCGACCGGACAGCCGGCCTGGTCCCAGTGGTATGCCGGGCGTCCCCTGCTGGTGACGGCGAACGACTACGGGCTGCGCCTCTACAACGGCGACACGGGCGTGACGGTGGCCGGCGCGGACGGGCTGCGGGCCGTCATCGCCGGCGCGACCGGCCCGCTGGATTTCGCGACCAGCCGCCTCGGCGAGGTGGAGACCATGCACGCCATGACCATCCACAAGAGCCAGGGCAGCCAGGCCGACGAGGTGACGGTGCTGATACCGCCGGAGGATTCGCGACTGCTGACGCGCGAACTGTTCTACACCGCGGTGACGCGCGCGAAGACCAAGGTGCGGGTGGTGGGCCCCGAGGCGTCGGTCCGCGCGGCGATCGAACGCCGGGCGCTGCGGGCCACCGGGTTGCGGCAGCGGCTGCGGTCGGTCAGGTAAGTGCGGGGCCGGCCTGGCCAGCGCTTTGGGAGCGTGCCCGCCAGCGCGCCCGCCGTGTGTGCGCCGCGGCTGAAACCGAATATGTACACCGCGTCGCCGGGCGGCCAGTGCTCCATTACGTACCAGTATGCTTGTGCCACATTGTCTTTCAGGCCCGACCCGAACGCCTTCTCGGTCAGCACAGCGAACCAGCGGCGTTCCCGGGGGCCCCGCACCGCCCCGTGTTGGAAATGGCCGGATGGGGTGGGCGGGCAGCGGTGCGGAAGAATCACGGTCGACATGGACGACGACGACGCTCCCGCACCGGCACCGCGGCCCGGCTCGCGGCGTGCCCACATCGCGCGGCTCGCCGTGTTCGCCGCGTTTCTGGCCGTGGTCTTCTATCTGGTGGCCGTGGCGCGGGTGATCAACATCGACGAGATCCGGGGCGTGGTGTCGGCCACCGGGCCGGCGGCGCCGCTGACCTACGTGGCGGTCTCGGCGGTGGTCGGCGCGTTGTTCGTTCCCGGCTCGATACTGGCCGCGGGCAGTGGGTTGCTGTTCGGTCCGCTGCTGGGTGTCTTCGTGACGCTGGGCGCGACGGTGGGCACCGCGATCGTCGCCAGTTTCGTCGGTCGTCGCGCCGGCCGCGACAGCGCGCGCGCACTGCTGGGCAGCGCCCGGGCCGATCGCATGGACGCCCTGATCGGGCGCGGCGGGTTGTGGGCGGTCGTCGGCCAGCGCTTCGTCCCCGGCATCTCCGATGCGCTGGCCTCCTATGCGTTCGGGGCTTTCGGAGTTCCGGTGTGGCAGATGGGTGTTGGGGCCTTCATCGGTTCGGCGCCACGGGCATTCGCCTACACCGCGCTGGGCGCGTCGATCGGGAATCGGTCGTCGCCGCTGGCCTACGCAGCGATTGCGGTGTGGTGCGTGAGCGCGATCGTCGGCGCGTTCGCCGCGCATCGCGGCTACCGCAAATGGCGTGGGCACGCGGGCGACGAGCGAGAGCGAAACCCGGCGTCCGAATCCTAGGGCCGCTGGAACGTCGGTCGCGGGCGGCCCGGATTTGTCGGTGGTGGCTGCGATGATGGCGTCATGTCTCCGACCGCGACTGCAGCCAGCGTCGAAGCGTCCCCGAAGGAACGTCTCGGGGAGCTCTTCGACGAACTGGCGGAGCTGACGGGTCAGCGTAATGCGATTGATGGGCGCGTCGTGGAGATCGTGGCCGAGATCGATCGCGACGAGTTGTGCGGGATGACCGGGGCGCGGTCGGTGCCGGCGTTGGTGGCTTGGAAGATGGGGTGTTCGTCGGGGAATGCGCACATGATCGCCACCGTCGCGAGCCGGCTGGAGGAGTTTCCGCGCTGCGCGGCGGGCATGCGGGAGGGCCGGCTGTCGCTGGACCAGGTTGGGGTGATCGCGGCGCGGGCCGGTACAGGGTCTGATGAGCATTACGCCGAGCTCGCCGCGGTGGCCACGGTGAACCAGTTGCGTACCGCGGTCAAGCTGGAACCGCGACCGGACCCCGAGCCCAGGCCCGAAGTCGAGCGCACGTTCACCGCGACCGCCACCGAGCAGGGCAGCTGTTACCGGATCACGCTTCCGCACCCCGATGCGGCGAAGTTCGACGCGGCGGTGGCGTCGCATCGTGAGGCGCTGATCGCCGAGTGGAAGCACGATCAGGCCACCGGCGCGGGTGATCAGCGGCCGCCGTTGCCGGGCACTGTCGAGGCGTTCATGCGCCTGGTGCAGACCGGCTGGGATGTCGAGGCGGCGCGACGCCCGCACGGGCAGCACACCACCGTGGTGGTGCACCTCGACATGGACAAGCGCGCCGCGGCACTGCATCTGGGTCCGTTGCTCTCCGATGCCGACCGCCGCTACCTGACCTGTGATGCCACGTGTGAAGTGTGGTTCGAACGCCGCGGCGAGGTCATCGGTGCCGGAAGGGCGACGCGGGTGATCAACCGGCGGCTGCGCCGCGCGCTGGAGCATCGCGACCGCACCTGCGTGGTGCCGGGTTGTGGTGCCACCCGCGGTCTGCACGCCCATCACCTGCGGCACTGGGAAGACGGCGGCCCCACCGAGTTGGCCAACCTGGTCCTGGTCTGCCCCTCCCATCACCGGTCACATCATCGGGGTGTCATCACCATCAGCGGACCCGCACACGCACTCGTGGTCCGCGACGACGAAGGCCAAGTACTGAGCCCGGGATCGCTGGCACGCCCACCCACGGGACCCCCGCCCACCGTGGCGCCGTGTCCGGGACCGATCGGCGAACGCGCCGACTGGTGGTGGTACACACC
>NZ_LZMG01000295.1:0-48910 GCF_001673615.1 Mycobacterium sp. 1245499.0 | reverse complement strand
TCAGCCGGTCATAGCGTTCCTGCACAACGGCTTTCGGGATCTGCCCGTCGAGTTCAGCGGCCGGGGTGCCGGGCCGCTTGGAGTACTGGAAGGTGAACGCGGCCGAAAAGCGGGCCGCCCGCACCACGTCCAGTGTGGCCGCGAAGTCCGCTTCGGTCTCACCGGGGAACCCGACGATCAGGTCGGTGGTGATGGCGGCGTGCGGCATGGCGGCCCGGACCCGGTCGATGATGCCGAGGTAGCGCTCGGCGCGGTACGAGCGCCGCATCGCGCGCAGCACCCGGTCCGACCCGGACTGCAGCGGCATGTGCAGGGCGGGGCAGACATTGGGCGTCTGCGCCATGGCCTCGATGACGTCGTCGGTGAATTCGGCCGGGTGCGGCGAGGTGAACCGCACCCGCTCCAGCCCGTCGATGTCGCCGCAGGCCCGCAGCAGGCGGGCGAAGGCGCCGCGGTCCCGCGGCAGCGCCGGGTCGGCGAAGGACACCCCGTAGGCGTTGACGTTCTGGCCCAGCAGCGTGACCTCGAGCACGCCGTCGGCCACCAGTGACCTGACCTCGGCCAGGATGTCGTCCGGGCTGCGGTCGACCTCCTTGCCCCGCAGCGACGGGACGATGCAGAACGTGCAGCTGTTGTTGCACCCGACCGAGATGGAAACCCAAGCGGCATAGGCGGATTCGCGAGCGCTGGGCAGTGACGACGGAAACTCCTGCAGCGCCTCGGCGATTTCCACCTGGGCGACCTGGTTGTGCCGGGCCCGCTCCAGCAGGGTGGGCAGCGACCCGATGTTGTGCGTGCCGAAGATGACGTCGACCCAGGGCGCCTTGCGCAGCAGCGCGTCGCGGTCCTTTTGGGCCAGGCAGCCGCCGACGGCGATCTGCATCTCGGGATTGCCGCGCTTGCGGGGCGCCAGGTGGCTGAGGTTGCCGTACAGCTTGTTGTCGGCGTTCTCCCGGACCGCGCAGGTGTTGAACACGACGACGTCGGCGTCGGCACCCTCGGCCGCGCGTCGGTATCCGGCCGCTTCCAGCAGGCCCGCCAACCGCTCCGAGTCGTGGACGTTCATCTGGCAGCCGTAGGTGCGGACTTGGTAGGTGCGCGCCGGCGCGGCGTCCGCCGCCACGGTCTCTCGCACCATCGAAGTCACCCGGCCATGGTACGGCGGCCGGTCGGCACGCGAGAAACCGCACGTCAGGGCTAGACCCGGCGCCGCTCCCGCTCGGCGGCCAGCTCGGCGAAGACGACCTCGCACGCCATGTTCTGGCTGTAGCCACGGCGCGCCAGCATCCCCACCAGCCTGCGGGTCACCCGGGCATCGTCGTCGTTCAGCGTTTCCCGGCGCAGCTTGGACCGGACCAACTGCTCCGCCCGGTCCCGCTCGGCGCCGGCGTCGATCCCGGCGAGCACCGAGGTGATCACGTCGTTGTCGACGCCCTTGGTGTGCAGTTCGGCGGCCAAGGCGCGCTTGCTTTTCCCGGCGTGGGTCCGGCGGGACTGCACCCACTCCTGGGCGAAGTCGGCGTCGTCGATCAGGCCGACGGAGGCCAACCGGTCGAGCACCCGCGCACTGACGTCGTCGGGATAGCCGCGCTTGGCCAGCCGGCCGCGCAGTTCGGCGCGGGTGCGCGCTCTCGCGGTGAGCAGGCGCAGGCACAGCGCTCGCGCCTGCTCCTCGCGGGAGGGCTCAGAAGTCGACGGGGGCGGGCAGGACGCTGTCATCGGACAAGCCATCGGTCACGACCGCGCCAATGCCGAGCTTTTCCTTGATCTTCTTCTCGATCTCGTTGGCGACTTCGTCGTTTTCCTTCAGGAACGTGCGGGCGTTCTCCTTGCCCTGGCCGAGTTGCTCGCCTTCATAGGTGAACCAGGAGCCGGACTTGCGGATGAAGCCCTGCTCCACGCCCATGTCGATCAGCGAGCCTTCCCGGCTGACCCCCTGGCCGTAGAGGATGTCGAACTCGGCCTGCTTGAAGGGCGGCGCCACCTTGTTCTTGACGATCTTGACCCGGGTGCGGTTACCGACCGCGTTGGTGCCGTCCTTGAGCGTCTCGATCCGGCGCACGTCCATGCGCACCGACGCGTAGAACTTCAACGCCTTTCCACCCGTGGTGGTTTCGGGGCTGCCGAACATCACCCCGATCTTCTCGCGCAACTGGTTGATGAAGATCGCCGTGGTGCCCGAATTGTTCAGCGCGCCAGTCATTTTGCGCAGCGCCTGGCTCATCAGCCGGGCCTGCAGCCCGACGTGGCTGTCGCCCATCTCGCCTTCGAGCTCGGCGCGCGGCACCAGCGCGGCCACCGAGTCGATGACCAGGATGTCCAGCGCGCCGGAGCGGATCAGCATGTCGGCGATCTCGAGGGCCTGCTCCCCCGTGTCGGGCTGGCTGACCAGCAGGGAATCGGTGTCCACGCCGAGCTTCTTGGCGTACTCCGGGTCCAGGGCGTGCTCGGCGTCGATGAAGGCGGCGACGCCGCCGGCGGCCTGGGCGTTGGCCACCGCGTGCAGGGCGACCGTGGTCTTACCCGAGGATTCCGGGCCGTAGATCTCCACGACCCGGCCACGGGGCAGCCCGCCGATGCCCAGGGCCACGTCCAGCGCGATGGATCCGGTGGGGATGATCGAAATCGGCTGACGCGTCTCGTCGCCGAGACGCATCACCGAGCCTTTGCCGTAGCTCTTTTCGATCTGGGCCATCGCCAGTTCGAGAGCCTTCTCGCGGTCGGGGGCTTGCGCCATGGTGTCTCTCCTATAGTCGGTGTTCGTCTGACCGGTATCGGTCGGTTGGCGGTGACACTAGAGAAGGCCACCGACAAGTTGACTGGCCGAACGCTCACCACACTAGCCGAACAGGTGTTCGATTCAAGTTCGACACGCCGTTGCGCCCCGGCGCGTGTGGCAACATCGGCGATCGAAAGGCGCCGACGGGCCTCTTCGGGGCGGATCCCCCCGAGAGGCGGTCGCGAACCCATGGACATCTCCCCCCAGCTGGCCGAAACGGCTTCCTACGGAGGCTTTTTCGCGCTGACCGTGGGTGGGGACCCGGCGGGATGGCATCCGGTCGCGCGGTCCTACGCCGACGGCTGCGCCGACCTGATCGACGCCACCGCCCGCCGCTACCACACGACGGACCTGCGGATCGGCGCGTCGCTGGTCCACCTCGCCCACGCCACCCGGCTGTGGTCACCGGTGCTCGCCTGCGCGATCGGCCACGGCGTCGTCCCCGACCTCGATGAACTGCAACGCGCCGACGACGACGCCCGGTTACGACTGCCCAGGCCCGTCGGGCAGCCCGTCGATTCGCACGACGCGCTGTACCGGGTGGTCGTCGAAGAACACCTGCAACCGCTCGCCGCCGGCCTGCGGGTCAACCTGGCGCCCGCCCTGCTCGCGGGCAACATCGCCTCCGCGCTGGTGGGCGCCGCACGGGCCCTGGTGGCGGCGCGGCCCGACCTGCACCGCAAGACCACCGAGCTGACCGGGTCGCTGCTGGACACCGGCGTGCTGGCCGGATCCGGTGTCATCACCGGCCCGCAGCTGGGATTCCGGCGCCGCAGCTGCTGCCTCTTCTATCGGCTGCCCGCGGGTTCGCTGTGCGGTGATTGCGTGCTGCACCGGGTGCCGGGATAGGCCGCTGGGGCGCGGGCCTCGTTTGTCGTTGCCCGGTCGGGGTACGTGAGCACCATGTCCTCAGCCGCAACCCCGTCCCTGCGCGCCATCGCGTTGGTCTGCTCGTTGAAGAAGAGCCCGGCGCCGTCCAGCAGCGAACTGCTCGCCGACCAGTTGCTCGATCAGCTGCGCAGCGCGGGCGTCGAGGGTGAGAAGGTGCGCTGCGTGGACCTGGCGCTGCTGCCCGGGGTCGAGGCGGACATGGGTCCCGGCGACGAGTGGCCGGCGCTGCTGGACAAGATCAAATCGGCGGACATCGTCATCGTGTCGACGCCCACCTGGGTCGGCCACATGTCCAGCGTCGCCCAGCGCGTCCTGGAGCGCCTCGATGCCGAGCTGTCCGACACCGACGACGCGGGCCGACCGGCGATGGTGGGCAAGGTGGCGCTGGCCGCGGTCGTGGGCAACGAGGACGGGGCGCACAAGATCGTGGCCGACCTGTTTCAGGCGCTCAACGACATCGGGTTCTCGATCGCCGCGCAGGGCTGCACCTACTGGAACGGCGAGGCGATGCAGGGCACCGACTATACCGACCTCGACGGCGTCCCCGAGCCGGTCGCGTCGGCCACCGGAAATGCGGCGCGCAACGCCGTGCACCTGGCCACCGTGCTGCGGCAGAACGGCTACCCGGCCTACGAATAACTACGAATAACTACGAATAGCGCGCGGCGATCACCACTGTTCGCGCGGCACGTCGAAGTCGACGCACAACGCCCGCCACACGTCGCGCGGCTCGATGCCGGCCTCGATGGCCTGGGCGGCGGTGCGCCCGCCGAAGCCGCTCAGCACGTGATCCACCAGGACCGAAGACCCGTACGTGGTGCCGAAGCGCAGCACCACCCGCTCGTGAAACTCCGTTAGCCGCACGCCAGTCAACATACCCAGCGCACATGGATCGGACACCTGAGCGGGCGGCCCGCCTACCTCCAGCTGGCCGGCAGATCGACGATGTGATTCGGGCAGTCCTCCTGGACCGCAATCGACATGATGTCGCGCGCGCGTTGGGCCGACATGGTGGCCCGCAATTGCATGAAGGTGTATTCGGCCGGAGCGAGTCCCTGTTGCGCGGCGGCCGGATCGTCCAGCAACTGGCAGGCCTGCTGTTCCTCGGGACTGTCGGCGTGCGCGACGGCGGCGCCGCCCAGCGAGCCGGCCAGCAGGGTGCCGGCGGCGATTGTCGTGATGATCCTCATCGAGTGCCTCCCGCCGAAGCATAGGGCCACCGGCCCGGGGCGCCGCGGTTCATCCGGCCACCGCAAGCGCGTCGCGGCACACCCGGACCGGATCGGCGACGTCGGCGATGCCGGCGGCCGCGGCCTGCGCCGCGGCCCGGTAGCAGGGCGACGACAGCACCTCGTTGACCGCGGCCACCAACGCGTCGGCGGTCAGCGGGCGGATCAGCCGCGCGCTGCCCTGGCGCAGCACCCGGTTGGCGATCTCCCACTGGTCGCCGCCGCCGGGCACCACCACCAGCGGCACGCCGGCCAGCAGCGTCTTGGCCACCATGCCGTGGCCGCCGCCGCAGATCACCAGGTCGGCGTGCGCGAGCAGCTCGTCCTGACGCCCCAGCCCGACCGCCGCCCACGGCGGCACCGCGAGCTCCGGTCCGTCCAGCCGCGACACCAGCAGGCGCGAGCCCGCCGGCATCGTCTCCCCCGGCGTCAAGCACTCCAACGCGACTTCGGCCAGGCCTTCCGTCCCGATCAGTGCGGTCGACGGCGCGATGACCACCACCGGCCCGGAGCCGGCCGGAACCTCGAGGACGCGGTCGGTCGGTTCGAAGTGCAACGGCCCGACCAGGACGGCCTCGGCCGGCCAGTCCGGGCGGGGGACCTCCAGCGCGGGCAGCGTCGCGATCAGCCGCCGCAGCGGCCCGGGATCGCGGGCCGGCAGGCCGATCTCGACGCGGGAAGCCGACCGTTGCCGCAGCCCGGCCCGCCAGGACCGCGCCGTCAGCGCGCGCATGGTGGCGTCGCGCAGCCGGCCCCGGATGCCGGTGCCCGGCGCCAGCCCACTGCCTATCGGCGGCAGGCCTTTCGACGGCAGGTACAGCGGGTGCGGGTTGAGCTCGATCCACGGGATGCCGAGCAGTTCGGCGGCCATGCCGCCGCCGGCGGTGATGACGTCGGACACCACCAGGTCGGGCGCGAGTTCGCGCAGCGCGGGCACGTTGAGTACCGCCATCCGCGCGGCGCGCCGGTGGATCCTGGCGCCGGCGTCGACGTCGTCGTCGGGGTCGGCCAGCCCGTCCAGCGCGACGGCGTCGATGCCGGCGCCGCGGGCGGCGTCGAGCCATTCGGCGCCGGTGAAGATCGTGGGTTCGTCACCGGCTTCGGCGAAGCGTTGGCACAGCGCGATCGCCGGGAACGAATGCCCGGGATCCGGCCCGGCGACCACGGCGACGCGCATCGTGCTCACCCTGCCATAGCGCCCCGCGGCCACGCGCCTACGCTGACAAGATGACCGAGCTGACTGGGACAACCGTTGCGAACACCCGTACGGTCGAAGGCTTCCTGAACGCGCTGCAGGAGGCGGATTACGACGCCGCGGGCGCCGCGCTGGCCGACGACCTCGTCTACGAGAACGTCGGCCTGCCCACCATCCATGGCCGGGCCAGGGCCATCAAACTGTTTCGCCAGATGGAGGGCCGCGCGGCCTTCGAGGTGAAGATCCACCGCATCGCGGCCGACGGCGGCGCGGTGCTGACCGAACGCACCGACGCGCTGATCTTCGGCCCGCTGCGTCTGCAGTTCTGGGTGTGCGGCGTGTTCGAGGTCCAGAACGGGCGAATCACGTTGTGGCGGGATTACTTTGACTTCTTCGACATGCTCAAGGCCACCGCGCGCGGCCTGGCGGCGCTGTTGGTGCCGTCGCTGAAAGCGACGTTCTGACAACGCTTCTCGGCGACTAGCCGGTTCCCCGCAGCCCGCCGAGTTCGTCGAAGGCCTGCGCCCAACCGAGCAGCCGGTCCGTCGCCCCGGCCAGCTCCGCGCGGTAGTGCTGCGACGCGGCCGATCCGTCGCCGTTCGCCGAGGACACCAATTGCGCTGCCGCGGTGACCATTTCGTTGTATTGGCGAACGCCCGCAGACAGCTGGGCGGTGAACGCGTTGATGGTGGGCACCAGATACGTCCGCGATTCCGCGCTGGCTTCGGCCGCCCGCTCCATCGACACCACCTGCGCGGCGGTGGACGCCATGGCGGCCGAGGTTCTGGTGGCGGCGGCGGTCAGGTCGCGGATCTCGGCGGCCGGCAACATCGCGCCCCGCTCGATCACCGCCACCAGGGAGGAAAATCCACGCTCGGAGGCGCCCAGCGCGTACATCGCCGGGCGCGCCGCCGAACCCGGCGGCGGCAGCCGGCGCCCGGTGGTGGCCCGCGGCACCGGCAGCGGCTCGGAGCGCAGCCAGCGATAGCGAAGCAGCAACAGCGTCGCCGGGATCGCCATGAACACCGCGACGCCGCCGGTGATTTCGAGCAGCAGCGCGAACCAGCCCCAGGCCGCCAGCAGCATCGTCACCGCCGCCCAGAACACACAGCCCGCGCTGAAGATCAGGCCCCAGCGCAGCGCGCGACGACGGCGCCGCAACTGGCGTGCGCGCGGGTCCGCGGCCGCGCTGAGCTTGCGGGCCACCAGGTCGGACAGGTCGGCGGCGGTGGCCAGTCCGCGGTGCAGGAACGCGCGCCACGGACCGGGCCGCGACGCCTTCACCGCCATGACGCTTCGGCTACTGGCCAAGTGGCTTCTCGGTCACCGAGCCGCCAGCGCTCTCCGCGGGCGCGGGCGTCGTCCCCGCGGCCGGCGTCCCGCCGGTCGGCAGGGCCTCCCCGCGCATCGAGGCGCGAATCTGCTCGAGCCGGGAATGACCGGCCATCTGCACCCCGGCCTGCTCGACCTCGAGCATCCGGCCCTGCACCGACCCCTGCGCGAGCTCGGCGGCCCCGATCGCGTTGGCGTACCGTCGCTCGATCTTGTCGCGCACCTCGTCGAGGCTGGGCACGTTGCCGGGGGCGGCGAGATCGCTCATCGACTGCAGCGAGGCGCTCACCTGCTCCTGCATCTTGGCCTGCTCGAGCTGGCTGAGCAGCTTGGTGCGCTCGGCGATCTTCTGCTGCAGCACCATGGCGTTCTGCTCGACGGCCTTCTTGGCCTGCGCGGCCGCGCCCAGCGCCTGGTCGTGCAGCGTCTTGAGGTCTTCGACGCTCTGCTCGGCGGTCACCAGCTGGGCGGCGAACGCCTCGGCGGCGTTGTTGTACTCGGTCGCCTTGGCGGCGTCCCCGGCGGCGGTGGCCTGGTCGGCCAGCGTCAACGCCTGACGCACGTTGACCTGCAGCTTCTCCACGTCCGCCAGCTGACGGTTGAGCCGCATCTCCAGCTGCCGCTGGTTGCCGATGACCTGCGCGGCCTGCTGGGTCAGCGCCTGGTGCGTGCGTTGCGCTTCCTCGATGGCCTGCTGGATCTGCACTTTGGGGTCGGCGTGCTCGTCGATCTTGGCGTTGAACAGCGCCGTGAGGTACTTCCACGCCTTGACGAACGGATTGGCCATGAGTTAGCTCCGCCTTCGCTTCTTGAGGATCCCCGGGTGGGCCTGAGGGCTCTGCGCCTGTCGCTCAATTTAGTGGGTCGGCGCCGATCGCCCCACCCCTTACGCGGGATCGGTGCCCGGCGCTCAGGCCAACGCCAACGAGGCCACCGGTGGGATGACGACCTTGATGCTGGTGCCGCTCGCCCCGTCCGCGGGCGCGCCGACGGCCGTGCGCTCCTCGCTGGCCATCCGCTCGCCGGCGTGGATGAGAACCGACGACAACGGTACGTCCAGCGCGTCGCAGATCGCGTTCAGCAGCTCGCTGGAGGGCTCCTTGCGGCCGCGCTCCACCTCGGACAGGTAGCCGAGGCTCACCCGCGCCGAATCGGAGACCTCGCGCAACGTGCGGCCCTGTGTCGTGCGGGCCTCGCGCAGCACGTCGCCGATGACCTCGCGCACCAATGGCGCCATCCCGCCCTCCTTCGTCCGGTCGGCCCTGCGCGGCACGCACTGCTGCGGCAGGTGCTCACTAGGTGAACGCCGAGAGCGGTGGTCTGGTTCCCGGTCGGGGCCGGAGAATCAACCGGGCGTGCGGCGGACTTCCCGCACCGTCGACACGACGTAGTCGATGCCGGTGATCACCGTCAGCACGATCGCCGCGCCCATCACCACCGCCGCGACCACCCGGAACGGCCCCGGGGTTCCCGTCCAGGGCAGCACGAACAAGCCGATGGCCAGCACCTGCACGACGGTCTTGAGTTTGCCGCCCCAGCTGGCCGGGATGACGCCGCGGCGAATCACGGCCAGCCGCAGCACGGTCACCCCGAATTCGCGCGTCAGGATCAGCACCGTGACCCACCACGGCAGCTCCCCGAGCATCGAGAGCCCGATCAGCGCCGAGCCCACCAGCGTCTTGTCGGCGATCGGATCGACGAACGCGCCGAATTCGGTCGCCATGCCGTAGTTGCGGGCCAGCAGGCCGTCCAGCCGATCGGTGATGCAGGCGATCGCGAAGATGACGAAAGCGATTACGCGGAAGCCGCTTTCGCGGCCGTCGCCGGCGAACAGGGCGAGTAGGAAGACCGGCACCAGCACCAGCCGCAACAGGGTCAGCGTATTGGCGAGATTGGCGATGTTTGCGCGGCCCGGCGGTCCGGTTAACGGACCCGTCTGCGGCTGCCCCGACACGGCAACAGAATAACGGTTGACCAGCACAGCCGTCCGAGATGTCGATACTGTTAGCCGTGAGCAGAAGTCCAGAGCGTTATCGGCCGCTGGTTCGGCGCGCGCGAACATCCGATGTTCCGGCCATCAAGCACCTGGTCGACACCTACGCCGGAAAGATCCTGCTCGAGAAGAATTTGGTGACGCTGTACGAGGCCGTGCAGGAGTTCTGGGTGGCCGAGCACGAGGGCCGGGTGGTCGGTTGCGGCGCCCTGCACGTGATGTGGTCCGACCTCGGCGAGATACGCACCGTCGCGGTCGATCCGGCGATGACCGGCCACGGCATCGGCCACGCGATCGTCGACCGGCTGCTCGAGGTCGCTCGCGAGCTGGCCCTGAAGCGGCTGTTCGTGTTGACGTTCGAAACCGAGTTCTTCGCCCGGCACGGGTTCACCGAGATCGAGGGCACGCCCGTGACCGCCGAGGTGTTCGAGGAGATGTGCCGGTCGTATGACATCGGTGTCGCCGAGTTCCTGGACCTCAGCTACGTCAAGCCCAACATCCTCGGCAACTCCCGGATGCTGCTGGTGCTCTAGCTCGATTGCGGCGACCCGCATCGCCCGGCTGCGCCGCCCTCGCGATCGCCGCTACTCGTCCTCGTCGGATCCGTTGGCATCGCTGCCGCCGCGGATCAGCGCCAGCGTTCCGGCCAGTTCGTCGGGCTTGATCAGCACCTCACGCGCCTTGGAGCCCTCCGACGGCCCGACGATCCCGCGGGTCTCCATCAGGTCCATCAGCCGGCCGGCCTTGGCGAAGCCGACGCGCAGCTTGCGCTGCAGCATCGACGTCGAACCGAACTGGCTGGACACCACCAGCTCGACTGCCTGCAGGAACACGTCCATGTCGTCGCCGATGTCGGGGTCGACGTCGGTGCGTTCGCCGGTGGGCTTGGCGGCGGTGACGCCCTCGGTGTACTCCGGTTCGGCCTGGTCCTTGCAGGCGGTGACGACGGCGTGGATCTCCTCGTCGGTGATGTATGCGCCCTGCAGCCGGATCGGCTTGCCCGCGCCCATCGGCAGGAACAGGCCGTCGCCCATGCCGATCAGCTTTTCCGCGCCGGCCTGGTCCAGGATGACGCGGCTGTCGGTCAGCGACGACGTGGCGAACGCCAGCCGCGACGGCACGTTGGTCTTGATCAGCCCGGTTACCACGTCCACCGACGGCCGCTGGGTGGCCAGCACCAGGTGAATGCCGGCGGCGCGGGCCTTCTGGGTGATCCGCACGATGGCGTCCTCGACGTCGCGCGGGGCGGTCATCATCAGGTCGGCCAGCTCGTCGACGATCGCCACCACATACGGGTAGGGCCGGTACTCGCGCTGACTGCCCAGCGGCGCGGTGATGGCGCCGGAGCGCACCTTCTCGTTGAAGTCGTCGATGTGGCGCACCCGGGAGGCCTGCATGTCCTGGTAGCGCTGCTCCATCTCCTCGACCAGCCACGCCAGCGCGGCCGCCGCCTTCTTGGGCTGGGTGATGATCGGGGTGATCAGGTGCGGAATGCCTTCGTAAGGCGTGAGTTCCACCATCTTCGGGTCGATCAGGATCATCCTGACCTCCTCGGGGGTGGCCCGCGCCAGCAGCGAGATCAGCATCGAGTTGACGAAGCTGGACTTACCGGATCCCGTGGAACCGGCGACCAGCAGGTGCGGCATCTTGGCCAGGTTGGCCGAGATGAAGTCGCCCTCGATGTCCTTGCCCAGCCCGATCACCAGCGGGTGGTGGTCGCGCCGGGTCGACGGCGCGGTGAGCACGTCGGCCAGCCGCACCATCTCTCGGTCGGTGTTGGGCACCTCGATGCCGACCGCGGACTTGCCCGGGATCGGGGCCAGCATGCGCACGCTCTCGGTGGCCACCGCATAGGCGATGTTCTTCTGCAGCGCGGTGATCTTCTCGACCTTCACGCCCGGCCCCAGCTCGACCTCGTAGCGGGTGACGGTCGGCCCGCGGGTGCAGCCGGTGACGGCGGCGTCCACCTTGAACTGGGTCAGCACCTCGGTGATGGCGTCGGCCATGACGTTGTTGGCGGCGCTGCGCTTCTTGGGTGGGTCCCCGGCGACCAGCAGGTTCAGCGAGGGCAGCGTGTAGGGGCCCTCGACGACCCGGTCCAGCTCGACGGTGTCGTGCTTGTCCGCCGACCGCCCGCGCTTGCGGCCCCGCGACGTGGGCTGGACGGCGGGCTCGGGCACGGTGGGAATGTCGTCCTGCAGCGCGGCCTGGGCATCGTCGTCGGGTGACCAGGCCGGCGGCGGCGCCTCGTCGGGGACGGCAGGCGCCTCGTCGTGGTAGTCGTCGCGGTCCGCCGCGGCAGCGTCCTCAAAGTCGTCGAACTCGTCGGCGTAGTCGTACGGCTCGTCGTCGTAGCCCTCGTCGACGAACCGGGTGTGGAACAGGTTGCGCATCACCACGGGCACCTCGCGGATCGTGGTGCCGGTCAGCAGCAGCAGGCCGAACATGAAGCCGATGAACAGCAGCGGCGCCGCGATCCACGGGGTGAGCCCGTCCGAGAGCGGCCCGCCGATGGCGAAGCCGATGAAACCGGCCGCGCGGCGGCGCGCTTCGGGGTCGCCCGGCGAACCGGACCACAGGTGGCGCAACCCGAGCACCGACAGGGCGATCAGGCTGGCGCCCAGGATCAGCCGGGGCCGCACGTCGGGGTTCGGCTCGGTGCGCATCAGCGTCACCGCCACCGCGGCGGTGACGACCGGCAGCGCAAGCACACCCGCGCCGATGAAGGTCCGCAGCGCCGTGTCGACCCACGTCCCGACCGGCCCGGCGGCGTGGAACCACGAACTGGCGGCGACCACCACCGAAAAGCCCAGCAGCAGCAGCGCGATGCCGTCGCGGCGATGCCCCGGGTCGATGTCGTGGGCGCGCCCGATCGACCGGGCCGCGCCGCCCGTTCCCCGCGCGGCCATCATCCAGATGGCGCGCATGGCGCGACCGCAGGTCAGCCCGGCGGAAACCAGCGGGGCCTGGTTACGCCGCCTGGCGGGCTTGCCGGACTTCTTGCGGGGCGCCGCCGGGCGCGCTCCCCGGGACCGGCTGGGCCGCGATGTGGCCTTTGACCTGCTCGTTCGGCTTCCGGAGCGGGCGGCGGTCTTACTGGGCATGCCGGCAAGCGTAGTCGCAACGGCATCATCTACACCACCCGCCACACTGGTAACGGCCCGGCTTGTCCGGCATGGCCCGAATCGGCCCTCACATCGCGTGAGTAGGGTGACATCCGGTTGCGAGAAGTCGTGCTCGTCACCCACCCGGAGCGCCCAGGAGGCCATCAATGCCCGTCGTCGTCGTCGCCACCTTGACCGTCAAACCCGAGTCGGTCGACACCGTTCGCGACATCCTCAAAACCGCGGCCGTGGAGGTGCACGAGGAGCCGGGCTGCCAGCTGTATGCCGTGCACGAATCGGGCGAGACCTTCGTCTTCGTCGAGCAGTGGGCCGACGCCGAGGCGCTCAAGGCGCACAGCACCGCACCGGCGGTCACCAAGATGTTCACCGCGGCCGGCGAGCACCTGGACGGGGCGCCCGACATCAAGATGCTGCAACCGGTCCCGGCGGGCGATCCGGCCAAAGGACAGTTGCGGCCCTGATGGCCAGGTCGTCGAAAGGGCCCCTGACGGGCAAGGTCGCCTTCATCACCGGCGCGGCGCGCGGGCAGGGCCGCGCGCACGCGGTGCGGCTGGCCGCCGACGGCGCGGACATCATCGCCGTCGACCTGTGCGACCAGATCGCCAGCGTGCCCTACGCCCTGGCCACGCCCGAAGACCTGGCGGCCACCGTGAAGCTGGTGGAAGACACCGGCTCCCGGATCGTGGCCTCTCGTGGCGACGTCCGCGACCGCGAATCGCTGTCGGCGGCACTGCAGGCCGGCCTGGACGAGTTCGGCCGGCTGGACATCGTGGTGGCCAACGCCGGCATCGCCCCCATGCAGTCCGGCGACGACGGCTGGCACGACGTCATCAACGTCAACCTGACCGGCGTCTACCACACCATCAAGGTCGCGATACCCACGATGGTCAAGCAGGGCACCGGCGGGTCGATCGTGCTGATCAGCTCGAGCGCGGGGCTGGCCGGGGTCGGCAGCCCCGACGCCGGTTCCGTCGGCTATGCCGCCGCCAAGCACGGGGTGGTCGGGCTGATGCGGGTCTATGCGAATCTGCTTGCTGGACAGATGATTCGGGTCAACTCGATCCATCCGTCCGGGGTCGAGACGCCGATGATCAACAACGAGTTCACCCGCGAGTGGCTGGCGAAGATGGCCGCCGCGACCGACACGCCGGGCGCCATGGGCAACGCCATGCCGGTGGAGGTGCTCGACGTCGAGGACGTCGCCAACGCGGTGGCGTGGCTGGTGTCCGACCAAGCTCGCTACATCACCGGCGTGACCCTGCCCGTCGACGCGGGATTCCTGAACAAGTAGCCGCCATGGCCCGAAACCTGGTTGCGCAGACGGCATTTGGTCCGATGGTGCTGGCCGCCGTCGAGCAGAACGAGGCGCCCGGCCGCCGCCTGGTCGACGACGACTTCGCGGAGCTGTTCTTGCCCGCCCCGCTGCGGTGGCTGGTCGGAGCCACCCGGTTCGCCCCGGTGCGCCGGGCGCTGATCCGCGGCTCGGAGTTCACCGGTCCGGGCTTGTGGGCAAACCTGGCCTGCCGCAAGCGTTTTATCGCCGACAAGCTCAAGGAGTCGCTCGACGACATCAACGCCGTCGTCATCCTCGGCGCGGGCCTGGACACCCGCGCCTACCTGCTGACGCGGCGGGTCCGCATCCCGGTGTTCGAGGTCGATCTGCCGGTGAACGTCGCGCGCAAGTTCAAGACGGTCCGCCGGGTGCTCGGCGAGCTGCCGCTGTCGGTTCGGTTGGTGGCGTTGAACCTCGAGCATGACGACCTGCTCACCGCGCTGGCCGAGCACGGTTATCGCACCGACTACCGGGTGTTCTTCATCTGCGAGGGCGTCACCCAGTACCTCACCGAGGCGACCGTGCGGCGCACCCTGGACGGGCTGCGCGCGACCGCGCCCGGCAGCCGGTTGGTGTTCACCTATGTGCGTAGGGATTTCATCGACGGCACCAACCGGTATGGCACCCGCACCCTGTACCGCACCGTGCGCCAGCGGCGGCAACTGTGGCATTTCGGTCTGCAGCCCGATGAGGTGGCCGCGTTCCTCGGCGAATACGGCTGGCGGCTGGTGGAGCAGGCCGGTCCCGACGAGCTCGTGCAGCGCTACGTCGAGCCCACCGGCCGCAAACTCAAGGCCTCGCAACTGGAGTGGTCGGCCTACGCCGAGAAGATCTGAGTGCAGCGATCCTCCGCGACACTTAAACATCTGCGACGACACGCCGGTCATCACCGCAATGAGTTAAGTTTCGCGGCCCAGACGCCGAGTTCAGACCTCGATGACGGTCGGCACGATCATCGGCTGACGGCGGTAGGTCTCGCCCACCCACTTGCCGACGGTGCGCCGCACGCCCTGAGCGATGCGGCCCGGATCGGTGATGTTCTCGGCCGCAAGCGCTTCCAGTTCGGCCTCGACCCGGCGCACGGCGGGCTCGAGCGCCTTGGGGTCCTCGGAGAATCCGCGCGATTGCAGGTGCGGCGGGGCGACCGGGCGACCGGTGCCGCGGGTGACGATGACGGTCACCGCCACGAAGCCCGACGACAGGATAAGCCGCTCGCCCAGGGTGATGTCGCCGACGTCGCCGTTGATCAGGCCGTCGACGAACATCTTGCCCACCGGCACCGCGCCGGCGATGGAGGCCGTGCCCGCCACCAGGTCGACGCTCACGCCGTTCTCGGCCAGCAGAATCGACTCCTCCGGCACGCCGGTGCGGGCCGCGAGTTTGGAGTTGGCGCGCAGCATGCGCCAGGTTCCGTGCACGGGCATGACGTGGCGCGGCCGAATCCCGTTGTACAGGAACAACAATTCCCCGGCGTAGGCGTGCCCCGAAACATGCACGCGCGCTTGGGCATTGGTCACGACGCGAGCACCGATCTTGGCCAGCTCGTCGATGACGCCGTAGACCGCCTCCTCGTTGCCCGGGATCAGCGACGACGCCAGCACCACCAGGTCACCGGCGGTCAGGGTGATGCTGCGGTGCTCGCCGCGCGACATCCGCGACAACGCCGACATCGGTTCGCCCTGCGTGCCGGTGGTGATCAGCACCACCTTCTCTGGCGGCATCATCTCGGCGGCGCCGATGTCGATCACGTCCGAATCGGCCACCCGCAGGAACCCGAGTTCGCGGGCGATGCCCATGTTGCGCACCATGGACCGGCCGACGAACGAGACCCGCCGGCCCAATGCGACTGCGGCGTCGATGATTTGCTGCACGCGGTCGACGTTGGAGGCAAAGCATGCCACGATGACGCGGCCTTCGGCGCCGCGGATCAGCCGGTGCAGCGTCGGGCCCACTTCGCTTTCCGACGGGCCGACACCCGGGTGCTCGGCATTGGTGGAATCGCACAGGAACAGGTCCACCCCGGCGTCACCGAGCCGGGACATGCCGGGCAGGTCGGTGGGGCGGCCGTCCAGGGGAAGCTGGTCGAGCTTGATGTCACCGGTGTGGAGGACGGTTCCGGCACCGGTGTGTACGGCGATCGCCAGCGCGTCGGGGATGGAGTGGTTGACGGCGAAGTACTGGCATTTGAACACGCCGTGACTGCTCTTCTGGCCCTCGCCCACCTCGACGAACACCGGCTTGAGGCGGTGCTCGCGGCATTTCGCCGCGACCAGCGCCAGCGTGAACTTCGAACCGACGACCGGGATGTCGGGGCGCAGCTTGAGCAGGAAGGGAATGCCGCCGATGTGGTCCTCGTGGGCGTGGGTGAGCACCAGCGCCTCGATGTCGTCGAGCCGGTCTTCGATGTGGCGCAGATCCGGCAGGATCAGATCGACCCCGGGCTCGTCGTGGGTGGGGAACATCACCCCGCAGTCGATGATCAGCAGCCGGCCCAGGTGCTCGAAAACCGTCATGTTGCGGCCGATTTCGCTGATGCCGCCAAGAGCGGTGACCCGCAACCCTCCCGTGGCCAAGGGGCCTGGCGGGGCGAGGTCTACATCCACTTCTCGGAAACTCCTCGGGTCACCGCAGCACTGACGCCGCACGCATATCGGCGGCCAACGCCTCGAGTTGTTCTGGCGTGGCGGGCATTTGGGGCAACCGCGGATCGCCGACGTCGATGCCCTGCAGGCGCAGGCCGGCCTTGGACATGGTCACCCCGCCCAGCCGGGCCATCGCGTCGCACAGCGGGGCGACGGTGGCGTTGATCTTGCGGGCGGTGGCGATGTCCCCGGAGCTGAAGGCGGACAACATCTCCCGCAGCTGCCCCGCGGCCACGTGCGAGATCACGCTGATGAAGCCGGTCGCACCCATGGCCAGCCACGGCAGGTTCAGCGCGTCGTCGCCGGAGTAGTAGGCCAGTCCGGTCTCGGCGATGATCTGGCCCCCGCTGTGCAGGTCGGCCTTCGCGTCCTTGATCCCGACGATGTTCGGGTGGGCGGCCAGCGCGCGGATGGTGTCGGGCTGGATCGGTATCACCGAGCGCGGCGGGATGTCGTAGAGCAGCACCGGCAGGTCGGTCGCGTCGGCGACGGTGGTGAAGTGGGCGATCAACCCGCTCTGCGGCGGCTTGGAGTAGTACGGCGTGACCACCAGCAGCCCGTGGGCGCCCTCGGCCGCGCAGGCCTTGGCCAGCCGGACGCTGTGGGCGGTGTCGTAGGTGCCGGCGCCGGCGATGACGCGGGCCCGGTCGCCGACGGCGTCCAGCACGACGCGCAGCAGCTCTCGCTTCTCGTCGTCGGTGGTGGTCGGGGACTCGCCGGTGGTGCCGGAGATCACCAGGCCGTCGCAGCCCGCGTCGATCAGGTGATTGGCCAGCTGGGCGGCCGCGGCGGTGTCGACGGAGCCGTCGGGCCGAAACGGTGTGACCATCGCGGTCAGCACGGTTCCCAGCCGCGCTGGGGCGTCGAATCCGGCGGTGCTCACGGTGTTCAGGTTACCTGGCCCCAGCAAGGTATTTAGCACCCGCGTAGACGCGCCGTCGCGCGACTTCGCGTCAGGCTTCGGTCGCCAGCGGGCTGGTCGCGACCTCCGTGCCGTCGGCCAGGGTGGAGATCTCGAAGTCGGCGAACACCGCGGGCGCCACACCCGAGAGCTGGCGCAGGCATTCGATGGCCAGCCGGCGGATTTCCACGTCGGCGTGCTCGCTGGCGCGCATCGCGATGAAGTGGCGCCACGCCCGGTAGTTGCCGGTCACCACGATGCGGGTCTCGGTTGCGTTGGGCAGCACGGCGCGGGCGGCCTGGCGGGCCTGCTTGCGCCGCAAGACGGCGCTGGGTTGATCGGCGAACTTGGCTTCCAGTTTGGTCAGCAGCTCGGTGTAGGTGGCACGGCTGGCGTCGGCGGCCGCGGCCAGGATCTGCTGCAGTTCCGGGTCGTCCTGCAGTCCCGGGGGCACGACCACGTGCGAGTCCTTCTCGGGGACGTAGCGCTGCGACAGCTGCGAATACGAGAAGTGCCGATGCCGGATCAGCTCGTGGGTGCACGATCGGGAGATGCCGGTGATGTAGAACGACACGCTCGCGTGCTCGAGCACCGAAAAGTGCCCGACATCGATGATGTGTTTGATGTAGCCGGCGTTGGTCGCGGTCTTGGGGTTGGGCTTCGACCAGCTCTGGTAGCAGGCCCGGCCGGCGAACTCGACCAGCGCGGGACCGCCGTCGGCGTCGGTGTCCCATGGCACGTCCGGGGGCGCCAAGAAGTCGGTCTTGGCGATCAGTTGCACGCGCAGCGGCGCGATCTCGGCCACGGCGCTCACCTTAGCCGGGCGACGATGCGCGCCACGGAGTGGCGCGAGGAGACCCGCACCTTCCCGCAGACGAGCAACGGCAGCAGCGCATCGCGCAAGGCCGACAACCGCGCGCTCTCGGCGCGCCCGGCGTGACACAGCGCACCCAGATCGCTGATCGTCCGCAACGCCGCCGGGCTCAGCAGGCGCACGTCGGGGACCGACACGTCCAGCAGGTCGCCGGGCCGGATCCGTTGATGGCTGCCCGAGGTCCCCGCGGCCCGCCGCTGCAGCCGCAGGGAGACGTCCGGCTGCCGCAGCGCCGACCACAGCGCCGAGGAATCGCAGCCCTGTGGGCGCAGCACGACGAACTCGGTGCTGGCCACCGCCATGTGCGACGGCAGGCTCGGCACGTTCCAGATCCGCGGGATCCTCGGGTTCAGCTTGGCGAACAACACACAGGGCTCCGTCAGGAGCAGCTTGGCGCTGCGCACCGCCGCGGCGTCGACTAGGCGGGGTCTCGCGCCGTCGTCGAACGCCGGAAGGCTGAAGTGGGCGAGGCGATCGTCGAATTCGCTCACGTGGCAGATCACCGTCGACCGGCTCGCCAGGCTGGACAGCCGCACCCGACCCGGCGCCGCTTCGGCGAGGGCGATCATCAGGCGTTCGGCCGCCCCGATCACCCGGTCGTTGGCGGCGATCTTGTCGTCGAGGGCGCCCAGCACCTCCGCGATCCGACGCCGTTCGCCCGCGGCGACGGTCGGCACCGACACGTCGTTCAGAATCCTCTGGTTGAGCAGGGCCTGACCCGACCCGGATCGGTGGTCGGCCAGCCGGCAGGTGTGCAGGGCGTAGTACCAATACCGGGTCTCTCGGGGGTCTTTGGCGCGGCACACCAGCGCGTTCTCGGTGACCCAGACGTCGGAGTCGCAGTAGCGCAGGCTGCCGCAGTACGACCCGACGCGGCCGAGCACGATCACGGGCCCGCTGGCGTTGTGCTCGGCGGCGTAACCGATCGCGCCGTTGGCCCCATAGATGGGGACCCCTCCGCCGGACGCCCGCCGGGGCGCGCTGCTTCCGCTGCGAAAATCGAGGTGATCGCCCAGGACGGTGTTCACCGCAGCCGCTCCACCTGACGGCGCACCGCTTGGTCCGCGCGCGCCGATTCGTCCAGCGCGGCCAGCAGCTCGCCGGTCAATCGCGCGATCTTGTCGGCGGCCGGCTCGCCGTCATCCGGCACGGCCGGCGCATCCACATAGCGCCCGGGGGTCAGCGGGTAGCCCGCCGCCCTGATGTCGTCCACCGGCACGGACCGACAGAATCCCGGAACATCCTCATACGCAAGGCCTTTGGCGAGGGCCGACGCCGCGCCGGACCACCCGTGGTAGGCATCGGCGATCCGGACGATCTCGTCGCGGGTCAGTGCGCGCTCGGCGCGATCCACCAGCTGGCCCATGCCCCGCGCGTCGACGAACAGCACCTGCCCAGATCGGTGCGCCTTGTCCATGGCGAAGAACCACAGGCACACCGGTATCGCGGTGCTGCGGAACAGTTGCGCGGGCAATGCGACCACACACGACACCAAATCCGCCTCGACGATGCGGGCCCGAATGTCGCCCTCCCCCATGGCGTTCGACGACATCGAACCGTTGGCCATCACCACACCGGCCGTGCCGCCGGGCGCCAGCTTGGACAGGATGTGTTGGATCCAGGCGTAATTCGCGTTGGTGGCGGGCGGAACGCCGAAGCGCCAGCGCGGGTCCTCCTCGTCGCGGGCCCAATCCTTGATGTTGAACGGCGGATTGGCCATCACGTAGTCCATCTGCACGCCGGCGTGCAGGTCGGTGACGAACGTGTCGGCGCACCGGGCGCCCAGATCTGAGCCGTCGATGCCGTGCACGGCGAGGTTCAGTTTCGCCATCCGCCAGGTCTGCTCGACGCTTTCCTGGCCGTAGACGGTGACGTTCGCGGGGTCACCGTCGCGTTCGGCGACGAAGTGCTCGGTCTGCACGAACATCCCGCCCGAGCCGCAGCACGGGTCATACACCCGCCCGCCGGTCGGTTCGAGCACCTCGACGAGCAGCCGCACGACGCTGGGCGGGGTGAAGAATTCGCCGCCCCGCCGCCCTTCCGCGCGCGCGAAATTGCCCAGGAAGTACTCGTAGACCTCGCCCATCAGGTCGCCGGCCCGGCTGTCGCGGTCACCGATCCGGGTGCCGTCGAGCACGGTCACCAGCTCACCGAGGCGACGCCGGTCGAGGTTGCCGTACAGCCGGGGCAGCATCCCGGCCAGCGCCGGTGTCGCCGTCATCACGGCGTCCATCGCCTCATCGGCCAGCCGGCCGATGCCTTCGGAGGTTACGTTGTCCGCCAACACTTTCCAGTGTGAGGCGGAGGCATGCTTCAGGAACACCAGCCCCAGGATCACGTCCTTGTACTGGCCGGCCGACAGGGAGCCGCGCAGCTTCTCGGCCGCCTTCCACAGTGTGGCGTTGAGTTCCCTGGACGTCGACGCCGCCATCAGCCGGCCCGCTTGGCCGCCGCGCGCAGCTCACCGGACAGATCACCGTTCCCGGCGACACTGAACCCGCCCAGGCCCAGCCAGGCCGCCATGGACTGCAGTTCACCGGCCAGCGCCGCGGCGACGCGATCCCTGGGCGCATCCGGTTCCCCGAACGCGCCGAGGACCCGCAGTGTGCCGGCGGCGCGGTCGGCCTTGAGGTCGACGCGCGCCACCAGTCGCCCGTCCATGAGCAGCGGCCACACGTAATAGCCGTACTGCCGCTTGGCGGCCGGCGTGTAAATCTCGATGCGGTAATGGAATTCGAACAGGCGCTCGACGCGCGGACGGAAGAAGATCAGCGGGTCGAACGGACACAGCAGCGCGGTGCCGCGGTCGGTGCGGGGCACCGCGCGGCCCGCCCGCAGATAGGCCGGCGCCGACCAGCCGTCGACGTCGACGGGCTCGAGGTCACCGGTGGCCACCAGCGCGGCGATCACCGGCTTGACCTGGGCGGCCGACAGCCGGAAGTAGTCGCGGATATCGGCCTCGGTGCCCACGCCCAGCGCGGTGGCGGCCCGCAGCGTGAGCTCGCGGATCGCCTCGTCGTCGTCGACCTCGCGGGCCAGCACGCGGGCCGGCAACACCCGCTCCACCAGGTCGTAGTGGCGGGCGAAGCCCACCCGCGTGGCGGTGGTGAGCACCCCGGCGGAGAACAGGGCCTCGGCCACCCATTTGGTGTCGCTGCGGTTGCCCCACCAGCTGCCTTTGGGCCCACGCGGTCCGGCCTCGAGGTGGGCCTCGATCTGTCCGGCGGTGCTCGGTCCGAGCTCGGCGACGGCGGCGACGACCTTGTCGGCGAGTTGCGGGTTGGCCTTGACGATGTGGGTGCCCCAGCGGCCGTGGGAGTACTGGCGCATCCGCCAGCGCAACAGCGGCCAGTCCTCGACGGCCATCAGCGCGGCCTCGTGGACCCAGTATTCGGCCAGCAGCCGTGCGGACCGCGGACCCCAGGCGGCGCGGTCGAGCACGTCGCGGTCGTAGGCGCCGAGCCGGCTGAAAACCGGGGCGTAATGCGCCCGCACCGCCACCGAGACCGAATCCAGTTGCAGCACTTGGATTCTGGAGATCAGCCGCTTCAGGTGTGCCCGGGTGATCTCACCGCCGGGCCGGGGCTCGGTAAAACCTTGGGCTGCAACGGCTATCCGGCGGGCTTGGTCGGCCGATAGCCTGCGGGTTGGCACGGCGCAGAGAATACCTCTTGGGTGCGACAACCCCGGCAGGCCACGCCAGCGCGACTCAGCCCGCGCGGACCTTGCGGTCCAGCGGTTTCAGCACAGCCTCGTCGCCCGAGTCGTTTTGTTCGGCGTAGGCCGCCTCGAGGGCCTTCGGCACCTCGTCGAGGTCGTGGTAGACGCCCATCAGCTGCTCGAGGATCTTGATGCGCCGCGCCGTCGCCTCGTCCACCGCGCGCTGCGCCTTCTCCCGGTAATGGTCGGCGCCCTTCTTCGCGTCGCCGAGCAGCTGCTCGCACTCGCGTTCGGCCTCCTGGCGCGCCTTCTTGATCGCCGATTCGGTCTCGGCGCGCATCTCGGCCAGTTCCGCGTCGAGCCGCTCCTTGGTCTCCGCGTACTCGGCTTCCAGGGCTTTTTGCTGCGCGGCCATGTCGGCCAGCACCTCGTCGCGCTTTCGTTCCGCGGCTTCGGCCTCGGCCTCGGCCGCCGCGATCACCGCATCCGCTTCGGCGCGCGCCTCGGCCTGCATCTCGGCCACCTCGTCGACCGCGCGGCTCAGCATTTTCGCCATCCGCTGCTGCACCGCGTGGGGCGAGGGCGAGGTATCCGTGAGCACGGCCACCTCTTTGCGCAGCGCGGCCGTCTGATCGGCGGATTCCTGCAGCCGGGCCCGGAGGCTCTCGACGTCGTCAAGCAGCAGTTGCTGCTTGGTGGTCAGCATCTCGATGTGGGCATCAACCGCGGCGGTGTCGTAGCCCATGAATTTTCGAGAGAACGTCTTCACGGGTTCGGTTATCACTGCCAATTCCCCCTTCTCTCTTCGAACGCCTGGTTGACCCTGTGCGACCGACCCCCGCGTCCGAGTATGTCAGGTCAGCCCGGGGGCGCGCCCGGGTGCGCGGCGGGCCGCCGGTAGCTGTGGAAGCGATACCGCAGCCCCGAGCGGCTGGCCTGCCACTCCCCCGTCTCACCGACCCAGGTGTCGTCCAGCGTCGGCGCCAGGGCGTCGTCGTCATCGCGGCGCAAATCGATTTCGATCTCGGTGACCTCGCAGCGGGTGGCGTGCGGCAGCGCCAGCAAATAGATCTGCTCGCCGCCGATGACCCAGGTCCGCGGCTCGCCCTCGGCTTGGGCCAGCGCCGCCTCCAGGGATCCGACCACCTGCGCCCCGTCGGCGACGAAGCCGGTGTCGCGGGATAGCACGACGTTGCGGCGCCCGGGCAGGGGGCGCACCCTCGCCGGTAACGACTCCCACGTCCGCCGGCCCATGATCACCGGGTGACCCATCGTCACCTCTTTGAACCGCAACAGATCTTCCGGCACGTTCCAGGGGATGTCACCACCGCGCCCGATCACGCCGGAGCTCGACTGAGCCCACACCAGGCCCACCTCGGTCATGCGGCGGTCATACGGCGACGGGGGCTTTGATCGCCGGGTGCGGGTCGTAGTTCTGCACGACGACGTCCTCGTAGACGTAGTCGAAGATCGAGTCCCGTTGCGCCAGAACGAGTTCCGGGTAGGGCCGGGGATCGCGGCTCAGCTGCAGGCGCACCTGTTCGACATGGTTGTCGTAGATGTGGCAGTCCCCACCCGTCCACACGAACTCGCCGACGGCCAGGCCGGCCTGGGCGGCCATCATGTGCGTCAGCAGCGCGTAGCTGGCGATGTTGAACGGCACGCCCAAGAACAGGTCGGCGCTGCGCTGGTAGAGCTGGCAGCTCAGCCGCCCGTCGGCCACGTAAAACTGGAAGAACGCGTGACACGGCGGCAGCGCCATCTGCGGGATCTGGCCGACGTTCCACGCCGACACGATGATGCGCCGCGAGTCGGGGTCGGTGCGCAGCAGCTCGAGGGCGGCGCTGATCTGGTCGATGTGCTCGCCCGAAGGCGTCGGCCAGGATCGCCACTGCACGCCGTAGATCGGCCCGAGATCGCCTGTGTCGCTTGCCCATTCGTCCCAGATGGTGACCCCGTGCTGGTGCAGCCAGTCGACGTTGGAGTCGCCGCGCAAAAACCACAGCAGCTCGTAGATCACCGATTTCAGGTGCACCTTTTTGGTGGTGAGCAGCGGGAAGCCGGCCGAGAGGTCATAGCGCAGCTGCTGACCGAACAGGCTGCGGGTCCCGGTGCCGGTGCGGTCGGATTTGGCCGTTCCCTGCTCGAGCACCAGGCGAAGCAGGTCCTCGTAGGGAGTCGGGATCGGCACGCCGTCAGAATAGCGGCGATCGCGAGCGCGGCGAAGCCGGGCGCGGCGGGTCGACGCGGATGTTTCGCGGCGATCGCGAGCGCGGCGAAGCCGGGCGCGGCGGGTCGACGCGGATGTTTCGCCTCTAGGCCCGCGGAGTAAAACGGGTGCCATGCCGAACATCATCGACGTCGTCACCACACCCGATGGCACCTGCACGGTGCACCTGTTCACCCCCGATGGCCCCGAATCGCAAGTCCCCTGGCCCGGGTTGGTCATGTATCCCGACGCCGGCGGCGTGCGTGACACCTTCGAGCAGATGGCCGCCAAGCTGGCCGGGTTCGGTTACGCCGTGCTGCTGCCGGATGTCTACTACCGCACCCCGGACTGGGCGCCGTTCGACATGGCGACGGTCTTCACCGACAAGAGGGAACGCGGGCGCCTGTTCTCGATGATCGGCAGCGTCACCCCGGACCGGATGGCCGCCGACGCGACCGCGTTCTTCGACTACCTGGCCGCCCGCCCCGAGGTGCTCGGCGAGCGGTTCGGGGTATGCGGCTACTGCATGGGCGGCCGGACGTCGCTCATGGTGGCCGGCCGGGTGCCCGACCGGGTGGCCGCCGCGGCGTCCTTCCACGGCGGCGGCCTGGTGACCGACACCGAGGACAGCCCACACCTGCTCGCCGACCGGATGACCGCCACGGTGTACGTGGGCGGCGCCCAGAACGACGCGTCGTTCACCGCCGATCACGCCGAGCAACTGGACAAGGCCCTGACGGCGGCCGGCGTCGAGCACACGATCGAGTGGTATTCGGCCGGCCACGGATTCGCGGTCCCGGACAACGGGCCCTATGACGCCGCCGCAGCCGAGCGGCATTGGGACGCGATGACGCAGGTGTTCGCCTCGGCGCTACCGCGTTAGCGCCGCCCGCAGCACGGTCGCGGCCACGGCCGCCCCGTCCGTGCGGATCGTCGCCGCCACGGAGCGCGCCCGCTCGCGGGTCCGCTCGGTCAGCACCGCCTTGAGCGCGGCCGACAGCGACTCGGTGGTCGGGGCCGGACCGTCGTGGGCGGCGCCGATGGCCAGGTCGCGCACCCGGCCCGCCCAGTAGGGCTGATCGGCCCCCTGCGGCACCACCACCTGTGGCGCACCGGCGCGGGCGGCCGTCGTGGTGGTTCCCGCCCCGCCGTGGTGTACAACGGCGGCGACCCGGGTGAACAGCGCCTGGTGGTTGACGTCGCCGACGCCCAGGCAATCGGCCCCGTCGTCGATCGGGGTCAGCTCCGCCCAGCCGCGGGACACCAGGACGCGGTGGCCCTGCGCGCGGATCGCGTCGATGGCGACCCCGGCGACGTCGTGGGAGGCGCGCATGGGCATGCTGCCGAAGCCCACATAGACCGGTGGCGTTCCCGCGTCCAGGAACGCCACCAGTTCGGCCGGCAGGGGCCGTTCGTCGGGCAGCAGCCACGCGCCGGTCTGGACCACGTCGAGGTCGCTGGGCTGGCGCCAGGGATCCAGGATCGGGTCCGTCGCCAGCCAGGGCGATTCAGTCAGCGCGTAGTCGCGCAGGTTGTCCAGCGGCGCCAGCCCGATGGCGGTCCGGTGAGCGTTGAGCGTCGCGCCGAACAGCTCCTGCATGTGCCGGCCATCCAGTTGCCACAGCACCCGGTTGTCGACCATGCCCGGGGGGAAGGGCCCGTAGGCGGGCGGCGGGTGGTGCGGCGACGGCAGGATGGTGGGCTGGTAGGTGACATAGACGTAGTGGATGCCCAGCCGTTCGGCCACCGAGCGGGCGGCGGCCGCCGCCGGCGGGAAACCGGCCACCACCAGCGCGTCGCACCCTTCGGCCGCGGCGGCCACGGTGTCGAACTGCACGGCGATCAGCGCGTCCAGGTGCCGGCGGAGGTCCTCCTCCGACGGCAGCGCCCCGGTCTTCATCGCCCGCAGCGATTCGCCGAAGGGCAGCAGCGGCACGTCCACCCGGGCCAGCAGCTCGACGAATTCCGCGTCCGGCGGCGCGCTCACCCCCGCGTCCACGCCGAGCGTCCGCAGCTGCAGCGCGAGCGCGGCAAGCGGCTCGACGCCTCCGCGCGAGTCGTACGCCGACAGCAACACCCGCATCGCACCGCTCCCACTTCCACCCGGGTGGTCGCAAAACTCTATCCTCGGCGCGCCGTCCGGCCGCGCAACGAGGGGCCGTTTGCCGTCATTGGCGGGCCCGCAGGTAAGAATCACCGCGAGCCCAGGCACGGCGCGCGCCCGCGCCGCGGGTGGCAACGTCAGAATGCCGGCAGGTCCACCAATTCGGCCAGGCGGGCGCGGTGACGGTATGCGGTGCCGAATGCCAACTGGTCGCTCTTGGCGCGCTTGAGGTACAGGTGTGCGGGATATTCCCAGGTCATGCCGATCCCGCCGTGCAGCTGGATGCACTCCTCGGCGGCATGCACGGCGACGTCGCTGCAGTAGGCCTGGGCGATGGCCGCCGCGGCGTCCGCGTCCGCGCCGTCCCGGACGCAGGTGTCGGCGGCGTAACGGGCCGCGGCGGTTGCCGCGCCGATTTCGAACCACAGGTCCGCCAATCGGTGCTTGATCGCCTGGTAGGAGCCGATCGTGCGGCCGAACTGCCGGCGTTGCCGGACGTATTCCAGCGTGGTCTCGAAGCACCACTGGGCGACCCCGAGTTGCTCGGACGCCAGCAGCGCAGCCCCGGTCCGGATGGCTTCGATGACGGGCTCGTCGCCCGCGCCGGCGCGCGACGACGGTGTCTCCGAAAAGGACACGGCGGCAAGGGGTCTGGTCATATCCAGCGCGAGCAGCGGGGAAACCCGCAGCCCCGCCGCGCCGCGGGCGACGGTGTGCAGCTCGAGCCCGGCGGGCGCGGCGACCGGGACCACCAGCACGTCGGCGGCGTCGGCGCCGGTCACGCCGGTGACCGATCCGCTCAGGCCGTCCGAGTCGCCGCTGACCAGCGGGACCGGGTCGCCCGGCGCGCTCGACAGCGGCACCACCAGCGCCGCCGTCAGCTCGCCCTGCGCCAGCGCCGACACCGTCTCGGTGTCACCGGCCCGCAGCAGCGCGATGGTGGCGAGCACCCCGCTGGACAAAAACGGCACCGGCGCGACGGCCCGGCCGATCTCCTCCATGACCACCGCGGCCTCGCGGGCGCTCGCGCCGGCGCCGCCCAGCGACTCCGGAACCAGCAGGCCGGCCACGCCCAGCTCGGTGGCCAGCGTGCGCCACACGCCCGAAAAGTCTTGCGGTTCGGCGTTATACAGGCTTGCCACGCCTTCGGGCGGACACCGCTCGGCGAACAGCTGGCGCACGCCGGCCCGCAACGCCTCCTCGGTGTCGGAGTACAGCAGGTCGGCGAGGTGCGCGCTCATCGGGGCAGGTCCTTCCAGGCGACGTCCTTGTCGACGCGGTGTTCGCCCGGCAGGCCCAGGATCCGCTCGGAGATGGTGTTGCGCAGGACTTCTGAGGTGCCGCCCTCGATCGAGTTGCCGCGCGCCCGCAGGTAGCGGTATCCGGGCCCGCGGCCGGTCAGGTCGACCGTCTCGGGCCTGCGCATGGTCCAGTCGTCGTAGTAGAGGCCGGATTCGCCGTGCAGCTCGATCTCGAAGCCCGAAATCGCTTGCGCCAGCTTGGCGAACGCCACCTTCATGCCGGCGCCCTCCGGGCCCGGCTGACCGGTGGCGGCCTGCTGCCGCAGCCGCTCGCCGGCGAGCCGAAGGACCTCCGCCTCCACCCACAACCGCATCAGTTGATCGTGCATGGCGGGGTTGCGCAGCGCCGGCTCGTCGCGCCACGCGGCGGTGACCTTGCCGATGTGGCCGCCCTCCCGCGGCGCCCCGGCGCGGGAACCGATCGCCACCCGCTCGTTGTTCAGGGTGGTGGTCGCGACCCGCCAGCCGCCGCCCTCCGGGCCCAGCCGATTCGCGTCGGGCACCCGGACGTCGGTGAGGAACACCTCGTTGAACTCGGCCTCGCCGGTGATCTGGCGCAACGGCCGGATCTCGACGCCGGGCTGCGTCATGTCGCAGAGAAAGTAGGTCAGGCCAGCGTGTTTGGGCACGGCCGGATCGGTGCGGGCCACCAGGATCGCCATCTGCGCGTGTTGCGCCTGCGACGTCCACACCTTCTGGCCGTTGACAATCCAGTCTTGAGGGTTATCCGCGTCGCGCACCGCGCGGGTCGACACCCCGGCAAGGTCGGATCCCGCGCCCGGCTCGCTGAACAGTTGGCAGTAGATCTGCTCGCCGGTGAACAAGGGGCGCAGAAACTTTCGTTTCTGGTCGTCGGTGCCGAACGCGGCGATGGTCGGCGCGGCCATGCCCATCCCGATGTAGTTCTTCGGCGTGCCGCCCACCGGCGCACCGGCGGCGGCCAGCCGGGCATCGACGCGCTCCTGGGCGGTGCGCGGCAGATCCAACCCGCCGAAGCCGCGCGGCAGGTGCACCCAGGCCAGCCCCGCATCGTATTGCGCGCCAAGGAAATCCCGCGGGTCGCTGGTCGCCGGATCGTGCTCGTCGAGCAGTGCCTGAACCCGTGCGTCCAGGTCGGTCGTATCGACGGCGGTCATTGACCGCCGCCCGGCGCGGACTGGAAGCCCTGCGCGGCGCCGAGCAGCAGGCCGCCGTCGATCACCATGGTCTCGCCGGTGATCCAGCTGGCCGCGTCGGACACCAGGAAGGCGACCGCCCCGGCCACGTCGACGGGTTCACCGATGCGCCCCAGCGCGATCGACGAGGCCAGCGGGTCCTCGTGGTCCTTCCACAGCGCCTCGGCGAGCCGGGTGCGCACCACCCCGGGCGCGATGGCGTTGACCCTGACGCGCGGCGAAAGTTCCAGCGCCAGTTGCTTGGTCACATGGATCAGCGCGGCCTTGGTGGCGTTGTACATGCCCATCGCCGGCGATTGATGCAGACCGCCGATGGAGGCGGTGTTGACGATCGCCCCGCCGTGCTCGCCCATCCACGCCTTGACCACGAGCGAAGTCCACAACAGCGGGGCCCACAGGTTGACGTCGAAGATCTTGGTGAAACGGGCGTGATCCTGGTCGATCAGCGGACCGTAGGCCGGGTTGGTTCCGGCGTTGTTGACCAGGATGTCGACGCTGCCGAAGCGCTCCAGCGTGAGCTCCACGCAGCGCCGCGCGGCGTCCTCGTCGACCGCGTGCGCGCCGACGCCGAGGGCCTGCTGGCCCACCTGGGCGGCGGCCTCCTCGGCGGCCTCCTGCTTGCGCGCGGTGAGTACCACATTGGCCCCCGCGGCCGCCAGCTGCTGGGCGATCGAAAGCCCGATTCCACGCGACGCGCCGGTGATGATCGCGGTGCGGCCGGTCAGATCTTGCGAGGTCATGTGGTCAGGCCTTCCGTCGCGGTGACGCCGCCGTGCGGCAGCGGGAACTTCGTGCTGTCGAATTTTATTCGCGATGTTTTGGACACGTGTTGAGGTGGTATGCCAGCCGCATGTTATCGAAATTGACACTCATGAAACCGCTGGTTGTTGCCGGGGCTGTTGCTGCGGCTATCGCCGCCGCCCCCGTGGCCGCGGCTGACGTGTACGTCACCGGATTAGCCGCCAACTCCCCCGCCCCGACCCACGTCACCTTCAAGGACGACCCGGGTGGCGGCGGCTGCGACGCCAACGGAAACTGCGGCTCGGGCGGCCAGTTCAACGGTCCGGGCGGCGGACCTGGTGGCCAGGGCTGCGTCCCGGGCGTCGGCTGCGGCTCCGGCGGGCAGAACGCGGGACCCGGTGGCATTCCGGGCGGGCAGGGATGTCTGCCCGGCGTCGGCTGCGGCTCCGGCCACGCCTGATCGCTCTACCCCTCAGCCTCCCGAGAGCCTGGTGATCCAGGCCCGGGAGGCTGCCGGGTCTATGACGTCGTCCAACTCGAACGTGGTGGCCGCCCGCAGCGCCTTGCCGTGCTCGTAGGCCGCGGCCACCAGGCGGTCGAACAGGACTTGGCGCTCGGCCGGATCGTCGACCGCCGCCAACTCCTTGCTGAATCCCAGGCGGACGGCGCCTTCCAGACCCATGCCGCCGATCTCGCCGGTCGGCCAGGCGATGGTGAACTGCGGCGCCCGGAATGAACCCCCGGCCATCGCCATCGCGCCGAGTCCATAAGCCTTGCGCAGGATGATCATTCCCAGCGGTACCGTCAGCCGCGCACCCAGGACGAACATCCGGCCGAAGCGGCGGACGGCCGCGTCCTTCTCCGCGTCGGGCCCCACCATGAAGCCCGGTGTGTCGCACAGCGAGATCACCGGCAACCCGAACGATTCGCACAAGGCCAGGAAGTCGCCGGCCTTGTCGGCCGCCTCGGCGTCTATCGCGCCGCCCAGGTGGTGGGTGCTGTTGGCGATCAGCCCGTACGGCACCCCCTCCACGCGAACCAGGGCGGTGACAATCCCCACGCCGTAGTCTGCCCGCAGCTCGAGCACCGAGCCAATGTCGACGATCGACTCGATCGCCCGGTGCACGTCGTATGCGCGTAACCGGTTCTGCGGCACCACATGCCGGGCCAGCCGTGGATCCGGCGCCGACCAGTCACTCAGCGGGCCCTGGAAGTACGAGAGATATTGCTTGGCCAGCGCGACCGCATGGGCCTCGTCGCGGGCCACCAGGCTGACCACGCCGTTGCGGCGCTGCACGCCGATCGGCCCGATCGCCTCCGGCGGATACACGCCCAGCCCGCCGCCCTCAATCATCGCCGGACCGCCCATCCCGATGTTGGCGTCCGGCGTCGCGATGATCACGTCGCACACCCCCGCCAGCGCCGCGTTGCCGGCGAAGCAACGGCCCGAGACGATCGACACCAGCGGCACCTCGCCGCTCAACGCCGCGAGCATCCGGAAGGTCGGCACGTCCAGGCCGGCGGCGCCGCCGACGTCGGTGTCGCCCGGCCGGCCGCCGCCGCCCTCGGCGAATAGCACGACGGGCAAGCGCTTTCGCGCGGCGAGATCGAACACGCGGTCGGTTTTGGCGTGGTTGCGCATGCCCTGCGTGCCGGCCAGCACCGTGTAGTCGTAGGACACCACGACGGCCTGCGCCGCGTCCCGCCCGAACCGGTCCGCGCCGATGGTGGCCAGCCCGGCGACCAGGCCGTCGGCCGGGGTGTTGACGATCAAGTCGGATTCCGAGCGCCGGCTGCGCTGAGCCGCGATCGCCAGCGCACCGTATTCGACGAAGCTGTCGGGATCGACCAGATCGGCGATGTTCTCCCGGGCGGTGCGGCGTCCCCGCTGGTGCCGTTTGGCGACGGCGGCCTCGCGGCCCTCGTCGAGGGTCAAGGCATGCCGGCGCACGACCTCGTCGAGATCGGCTCGCGGGCGATCGAGATCCGTTGTTGCCGAGACGGATTCGCCGTCACCGGCGGCCGCGGTGCGGGTGAAGACCAACAGCGGATCTCCGGTCCCGACCACCTGACCGGGTGTCACCAGGATCCGGACGGTCCGCAGCGCGTCCGGCGCGACGAGCACGTGCTGCATCTTCATCGCTTCCAGGACAACCAGCTGGCTGCCCGCCGCGTATTCGGCGTCCTCGGACGCTACCTCGATGACGGTGCCGGCCAACTGGGCGCGCAGCGCATCCTCGCCGGGATACAGTTCGATCGTCGCCGCCCGGGGTTCTTGCTGGTGTGACAGCGCGGCCTGGGCCAGCTCGGGAAGCTTCTCATCGAGGAAACCGGTGCTCACCCAACCGGATTCGATCCGGTCGTCGGTCACCAGCTCGCGCAGGAAGGCGACATTCGTGTGAACGCCCTCGATGCCAAATTCGGCCAGGGCGGTGCGGGCCTTGCGCACCGCGGCCCGCCATGATGACCCGTGCCCGGCGGATGACGCGTGCACAAAGACGATGAGTTTGGCCAACAGCGAGTCGTACTGCGGGCTTATCGCCAATCCCGCCCGGCCATAGGTGTCGACGCGCACGCCGGGACCACTGGGCGGGGAGAACACGGTGAGGGTGCCCGCCGAGGGCGCGACGGAGAAGTCGGGCCCGAACGTCTCCATGTTCACCCTGAGCTGGATGGCGATGCCGCGGCGGGCGGCCGGCTCGCCGATGACTTCCAGTCCGTCGGAGGCGATTCCGGAGGGCAACCCCAGCTGGTAGAACGACGCACCCCGGGCGATGGCGAGTTGCAGGGCGACCAGGTCGAGCCCGGTGGTTTCCTCGGTGACGGTGTGCTCGACCTGGATTCGCGGGTTGACCTCCAGAAAGACGAATTCGTCGCCGGTGACCAGAAATTCGACGGTGGCCAGCCCGCGCAGCCCCACGCGGGCGCATAACCGCACCGCCGCCCGGTGCAGGGCGCGGCGCAGGTCATCCGAAAGGCCTTGGGCGGGGGCGATTTCCACCAGCTTCTGGTAGCGCCGCTGGATGCTGCAGTCGCGGTCGCCGACCGCGTGTGCGTGCGTCTGGTGTCCGGCCGGTGCGGCGACCACCTGCACCTCGATGTGGCGGGCGTCGGCGAGCAGCGCCTCGGCGAACAGCGCGGAATCACCGAATCCCAGTTGGGCTTCGGCGGCGCAGCGCTGGTAAGCATCGTCGATCTGATCGGCGCTGTGCACCTTGCGCATTCCACGGCCCCCGCCGCCGGCGAGGGCCTTGATCATGATGCCGCCGCCGTGGGCGGCGAAGAACGCCTTGATGTCCTCGACGCCGCTCGGGCCGTCGGTCGCGGGCAGCACCGGCACCCCGGCGGCGATCGCCGCGCCGCGGGCGGCGGTCTTGTTGCCGAGCAGTTCGAGCACCCGGGCATCGGGACCGACAAACGTGTAGCCACCGGCCGCGCAGGCGTTGGCGAATTCAGCGTTCTCGCTGAGGAATCCGTAGCCGGGGTGAATCAGTTCCGCGCCGGCGCTCTTCGCCGCCGCCAGCATGGCGGGCTGGTCCAGGTAGGCCCGCGGGCCGGTGCCTGGCAGGCCGATCGCCTCGTCGGCGGCGTGCACGTGCGGGCTCTCGGCGTCGTCTTCGGCATACACCGCGATGGTGCGCATGCCCAATTCGGTTGCGGTGCGGATGATTCGCAGTGCGATCTCGCCGCGGTTGGCGACCAGCAAGCTCGCGTTCATCGCAGCGGCTCGCCCCACTGGACCTGTTCGCGGAGCCTGGCCTTGAGCAGCTTGCCGCCGGCGTTGCGGGGCAGCGCGGTGTCCACCACCGTGACGTATTGCGGCACTTTGTAGTCGGCCAGCTGGCCGCGGCAGTGGTCGAGCACCGCCGGCACGTCGATCTCGTCGCCGCCGCCGAACAGCACCGCTCCCACCTTCTCCCCCATGACCTCGTCGGCAACCCCGAGCACGCAGGCGTCCGCGACATGGGGCGCGGCCAGCAGCACGGCCTCCACCTCGACGCTGGAGACGTTCTCGCCGCCGCGGTTGATGATGTCCTTGAGCCGGTCGACGATGTGCACCCGGCCCGCCTCGTCGACGCGGACCACGTCGCCGGTGTGCAGCCAACCGTCCGCGAAGGTGGTGGCGGTGGCCTCGGACCGGTTCCAGTAGCCGTTGGTCACGTTGGCGCCGCGCGCCACCAGCTCGCCCACGGCGGGGTCGTCGCCGAACGGGATCACCCCGAGGTCCACCGACGGCACCGCGTACCCGACGGAGTCGGCGTGCTCGACGGCCTCGGCATCGGGCAGCACGGTCATCAGCGACGCCGTCTCCGTCATGCCGTAGCCGTTGAACACCGTGGCGTGGCCGAACGCGTTCTTCACCGACCGCACCAGCGACGGGGCGATCGGCGCGCCACCGTAGCCCACCCACCGCACGCCCGACGTATCCAGCGCGGAAAAATCCTTGTGGCGCAACAACAGCGAGTAGATCGCCGGGACGGTGACCATGACCGAGATGCGCTCGGCGGTCAGCGTGGCGAGCAGCGTGTCCAGGTTGAGCGCGGGCATGATCACCGACGCTCCGCCGAGCCGGGCCGCGGCCAGAAGCTGGGTGTTGCAACCGGTCACGTGAAACAGCGGCACCGAGATCAGCGTGCGCATCGCGTCGCCGAGGTTCCGCGGCTGTTGCAGACAGCGGATCCCGTTCTCGGTGTTGGTCAAGAACGCCTCGTGCGTGGTCGGCACCCCCTTGGGATGGCCGGTGGTCCCCGAGGTGTAGAACAGCGCGGCGGTGTCGGCGCGGCCCAGTCGCTCGGTGACGTACGGCCGACCGTCGGGCAGCGGCGCGTCGGGCGCCAGATCCACCCGCGCCCCGGAGTCGGACAAAACGAACTCGACCTCCGGGCGCGCCGAGCGCGTATTGACCGCCACCGCAACGCCACCGGCCATCGCGGTGCCCCAGAACGCCAGCGCCCAGTCGATGCCGGCGGGGTAACGCAGCGCGACGCGGTCGCCGGGCTGCAGACCGCCGGCGCGCAGCCCGCCGGCGACGCGCGCCGCGCGGTCCCACAGCTGCCGGTACGTCAGGCGGTCGCCGCCCAGCTCGACCAGGGCTTCGGCATCCGGGCTGGCGTCGACGTGCTCGGCGAGCATGTCGAGCAGGGTGGCCGGGAGCCCCTCGTAGCGCGGTATGCCGTCGGGGCCGCGGGACACCCCGGCCATCGGGAACGGGTTGGGGCCACGTGGAATTTCAATCACTGGAGGCATGCCCGGTCCTTACTATCCTGCTGCCCTATCGTGATAGCGGTGACGATCCAGGATTCCGCCATCATGCCCGAGGCGTTCTTCACTGTAGACGGCGACTCCTATGTTCCGGGGCCGATGACCCAGGGCCCGTGGGGTGCGGCGATGGGCGGCCAGATCGTCGGCGGGCTGTTGGGTTGGGGCATAGAGCAATCCGGCATCGACCCCGACTTCCAGCCCGCCCGGCTGACCGTCGACCTGATACGGCCGGCGCTGCTGCTGCCGGTACAGATCCGGACCTCGGTCCAGCGGGAAGGCCGGCGAATCAGGCTGGTCGACGCCGCCCTCATGCAGCGCGACGCGACCGTCGCGCGCGCCAGCGCGTTGTTCCTGCGCCGCGGTGAGCATCCCGAAGGCCAGGTGTGGTCGTTTCCGGTCGAGATGCCGCCGCTGCCCAGGGCCCACGACGGCTTTCCGACCGACATGCCGTTCCACATCTGGGGATACGGGGCGACGTTGGAGGGCAGCCCCGGTATCGCCGCCGGCGAGTGGGAGCAGTCCCATGCCCAGAAGTTCGCGTGGGCGCGGGTGTTTCGGCCAATGGTGCATGGCCACGCCCTGACGCCGTTCACCCGCCTGGCGTTCGTCGGTGACATCACCAGCTCGCTCACGCATTGGGGCACAGGCGGATTGCGTTACATCAACGCCGACTACACCGTCACCGCCAGCCGGCTGCCCGACGGTGAATTCGTCGGGCTGGCCGCACAGAGCCACTACGGTACGGCCGGGGTCGCCACCGGCACCGCAACGCTGTTCGACCAACACGGCCCGATCGGCACCAGCTCCGCCCTGGCGGTGGCCCAGCCCGCCGGCGCGTTCAAGCCGACCCACGCCTAGTCGATCATCGTTGCTGTGTGCGCCACTCCATTTGCTGGGAGGCGACTCTGCAAACCTCGGACAGCGCCCGGTATTGGGCTATGCTGCTCTGCACGACCCGCCAAATGGATGCTGCACAGTCCCGCAGCGGGACCGTCACTCCGGTGGGTGGACATTTCCCTTGGAGGGGAACCGCCATGCGCATGGGCTCGGACTCGCGATCCCCTTGCGGCGCCATCCGGCGCACGGCGCTCAGCACGGAGCGCCCCGGGCCGTGACGACGCCGGTACTGGATCTCGACGGCCGGGTGGCCGGCCGACGGCAGGAGCTCGGCGAACTCCGGAACGCGGTGGCGACGGCCGAACGGGTCAGCGGAGGGTGCGTCCTGCTCAGCGGGGTCCCCGGGGTGGGCAAGTCGACGCTCATCCAGGCGTTCGGCGTCGAGATCTCCCGCCGCGACTGCGTATTCGCCTACGGAAGGTGCCGCGACGGCGGCCCGGCTCCGTATTCGGCGCTGGCCGACGCGCTGAGCTCGGTCGTGCGCACCATGGAGGCCACCGGCCCGGCCGAGCGTGACCGTTGGCGAGCCGACCTCGTCAGCGAGATGTCGGGGTTTGCGGGTGTCCTCTCGCCACTCGTGCCTGAATTGGCGCCGGTGCTGGGTGAGCCCTCGACCGACACCGATCTCGACGCGGCGGACGCTCGCCGCCGGTTGCACCGCGCAGCCATCCTGCTGGTCTCGACCACGGCGTCCTACCGGCCGGTGGTGCTGGCGATCGACGACCTGCAGTGGGCGGACCGCGACACGTTGCTGCTGTTGTCCGAACTGCTGACGGTGTCGCTGCGCAACGTCCTGGTGGTCGGCGGGCACCGCGCGGGCGAGTTCGACCCGGACGCCGGGGGCATCAAATCGGACAACCTCACCACCATCGAACTGCAACCGCTGGCCACCGAGGACGTCGAGGAGCTGCTGGCCGACGTGTGCGGCCGGAGCGTGGAGCTGGCCGATGTGGCCGCCGAGTTCCACCATCGGACCGGCGGCAATCCGCTGCAGGTCCGTCAGCTGCTCTACCGCGCGCAACGCGAGGGCGCGCTGACCCCGGTCGGCCCCGGCGGCAACCCGAGCTGGGACCTGCGCGTGCTTACCTCGATCGAGGTTTCCGCCACGGCCGCCGAGTTTCTCGGCCGCTACCTCGACCAACTTCGCCCGATCGACCGCGAGGTGTTGGGTTCGCTGTCGTGCTTCGGCGGCGAGTTCGACCTGGACGACGCCACCGCGGCGGCCGCGCAGCCGCCCGAGGTGGTGGCCCAGGCGCTGTGGTCGTGCCTCGAACTCCGTCTGCTGGAGGCCGTGGACAGCGGCGGCCGGCGGATCGCCAACGCGATCAGCCGCGACGCCCGGTACCGCTTCAGCCATGACCGGGTGACCGAGGCGGCGCGGGTGGCCCTGTCCGACGACGAGATCCGCGCGACACACCTGCGGATCGGTCGGTGGCTGGTCGAGCGGGAGGACGACCGGTTGTTCGAGGCCGCGCGCCATCTCGGCATCGGCGGGCGTGGGCTCGCCGACGACGCCGAGCGCGTTTGTTTCGTCGAGGTGTTGCGGCGGGCGGCACAGAAGGCGAGGGCCCAGGCTTCATTCCCGTTGGCGCTCAACTACTGCCGGGACGCACTGACGCTGCTCGGCGGGCAGCGTTGGACCGCACACTTCGATCTGACCCGGCAGCTGCAGCTCGACGCCGCCGACGCCGCGTTGCTGGTGGGTGACGTGCCCGCGCTGAATGCGCTACTCGACGAGGCCGAGGAGATCCTGCGCGACCCGCCGGACCGCGCGCGCATCGCTTACCTGCGGCTCAAAGGGCGCGTCGCGCAGAACCGTCTGCAGGAGGCGCTCGAGATCGGGCTGCAAGCGCTCGCCGAGTTCGGCGAACGGGTGCCGACCGACGCGGGCACGCCGCGCATGGCCAACGCGGTCGTCCGGATGAGGTTGACAATGCGCGGGTGGAGCAATGAACGGCTGCTTCAGCTGCCGCACTGCGATGACCAACGGGTCATCGCACTGCACCGGATTCTTGCCGAGCTATGCAACATGGCGGTCCGGGTCCGGCCCAACCTTCTGCCCTTGCTCGTGCGAAAGCAGCTCGATCTCACGCTGGCCCACGGCCACACGCCGTCTTCGCCGCTGGTCATTGCCGGTTACGGGATCGTCCGGGTGCTGCTCGGTGACCACGCGGGCGGCCAGCGCTTCGGCGAGGTAGCCATGCTGCTCGCCCAGCGGCCGGAATTCCGCGAGGCCCGGCCGCAGACGGTGTTCATGCACCTGGACTACATCCACCATTGGCGCCACCCCCTCCGCGAGGGCTTAGCCGCGCTTCGCGACGCCGTCGAGGAGGCGCTCGACCAAGGCGACCAGGAAAACGCCGGGCTTCTGGTCGCGGTCCTGCTCTCCCAGTCATTCTGGGCCGGTCGTCCCCTCCCTGAGATCGACGCCCTCGCCAGCTCCCTGATCCCACACATCCGTTCCCAGCCGGTTGCCGGCGCGCTTTGCCAGGCCGTGCAGCAGCTTTGCCTCAATCTGATGGGCCGCGGCGCCGATCCCTTCCTCCTCGCCGGCGAGAGCGGCTACGACGAGCGGGAAGTGCTGCCGGCGGCCCGCAGCGAGGGCGACGAGGTAGCCCTGGGTGCGGCCGCGACCATGAAGCAGGGCCTGCACTTCTGGTGTGGCGACTATGAGGGCACAGTCGCCGCGACGCCGGAGGCAATCGAGCACATCGGTGGGATGGCCGGCACTGCGATCTCAGAACTCATCTACCTGGTGGGCGCGCTAAGCATGATTCGACAGGCGCCGCGGGACCGCTCGACGGCCCACTTCGTGCGCCAGACTCTGGCATCGCACCGCAAGTGGGCGGCGAGCGCGCCGGAGAACTACGCGGCGTCGCACGCGCTGCTCCAGGGAGCCTGGGCCCGGGCGCGCGGGCAACACGCCAAGGCGGAGCGCTACTTGCATCAGGCGATTGAACTCGCCGAGGAAAGCCAGCTGCCGATGATCAGCGCTTACGCCCACGAGGAGGCCGCGGCGCTGTATGGCGACACGGGGCGGGCGCGGCTTCGGGACCACATGCTGGGATCGGCGTACCAGCGCTGGCTGACTTTGGGTTTCGCGGTGCGCACCGACTGGCTGGCGCGCGAGCACCCCTGGCTGCTCAGGCGCGACCTCGTCCAGAAAGGCTCGGCGGGGATCGACCCTGTCGGCGCGCATCAGCTACTGCGCGCGCTGTCGGGAGCGCGAACTTCGGATGCCTTGGCCAACATCATTTTGGGCTCGGTCGCCGACACGACTGGTGCGGGCCGCGTCCTGCTCCTCACCGGCGACGCGGAGAACTTGGCCGTCCGGGCCATCCACGATCACGGCGAGATTTCGATCGTGGACGGGCCATGGACCGAGGTGTCTTATGACAGGAACATCGTGCGCCGCGTGCTGGACGGCGGCTCTCCGGCCATCGTCGCGGCCGACCGTCAGGCACGGACCCCGCCCGTCCTCATCGTTCCGATCACCTTGCACGACACAACAATCGGCGTGATTTACGCCGAGCGGGACGCACCGGACGGCAACTTTGTCGCCGAGCACCAGGAGGCGGTCGCCTTCTTGTGCGCCCAGGCCGCCGCGCCGCTGTGGAACTTCCAGCTCGAGGCCCGACTGCGGGCCGCCGACGAGTACCGACAGTCCCTCATGGACGCACAGTCGAGATTCGTGCCCAACGAGCTGCTGCGCATCCTCGACATCGACGACCTTCGCCGCGTCCGCAACGGCTACCGGGTCGAGCGCGAGATGACGGTGCTCATCAGCGACATCCGGGGCTACACCACCATGATCGAGGACATGAACGTCGGTGAGGCGAGCAACCTGGCGATGGGTTTTCTGCGTGCCGTCGAGCTCCCGATCATCGGCTATAACGGCATGATTCAAGACGTCCGCGGGGACGAGATCGTCGCTGTCTTCGAATCCGAGCCCGACGCCGTTCGGGCAGGACTGGCGATGCTGCGCTCCTTGCGCGCGCACAACGAAGAGCGAAAAGCGGCCGGATCCGAAGAACTACGGGCCGGAATCGGCATCAACACCGGGATGGTCGGAGTCGGGCTGGTCGGCGGGGTGAACCGCATGGTGCTCACCATCATCGGCGACGCGGTGAACCTGGCCGCGCGCATCGAGAGCACCAACAAGCGCTACGGCTCCGCCTTGCTCATCTCCGATCACACGTACCAGCGCCTCGGGGCGTCCGAGCGGTTCAACGTCCGCCGCATGGAGCGCGTCATGGTGGTCAACCGACGTCGACCGGTGACGATTTACGAAGTGTACGACGAGGATTCGGCTCCACTTCGCGCCGCGAAACGCGCGGCGCAGCCCGCGTTCGACGAGGCCTTCGCACTGTTCGACGCGGGCGACGTCGACGGGGCGCGCGCCGCCTTCGAACGATGCCGCGCGCTGCTGCCCGACGACCCCGTCGCTCCGCTGCATCTGGCGCACTGCGACGCGATGGCGCGCGGTGAAATGACCCCTGGTCAAGAGGTCGCACTCCTGAACAAGTAGCGCAGTACCCCACTTTCGATACTTTGCTGAAGCGATTGCGTGATGTGTGGTATTTGTCACATGATTTGTACCGACAGCCGGGGGCGGTCAAGGAGCGGCCATGTACCTGAGTGCAGAGCGGTTGGCCCTTGCCAACCAAGCAGTCAAAGAGACGTTCGGGCAGTGCAGCGTTGCCTGGCAGGCCATCCCGCACTGGGACACCGGCGACCCTGGTCAGATGTTTGTCTCCGATGGCATCGTCAAAACTCCAAATGTTGTGCCATTGACGCCGAAGAGCTCAAAGATCGACGTATCGCTCGCGCAGGCGATCGCGCCGACCCCCGACGCGCTGCTCACCGCGGCCACCGCGGCGGCCGTCGACCTGGCCAAGCAGGTTGACCAAGACGTCATCCCAGCGATCTACGGGAAGGTCCCCGCACCGAATCTGACGACCATCGCGGCAGCAAACATCAACCCAAAGGACCTGCAAACCCCGCTTCTGACCTCCCGGGTGCACGTCGAAGATGCCGGGTATCGGGCGCCCTCCTGCCTCGTTACCAATACGCTCGGGCTCACCAAGCTCAACGAATTCGTCAGCGGGTACGTCAACATCCTTCAGCAGCTGATGATGGTGGCGAATGTCAACGCGTTACACCGAATCGACAACGTCCAAACCGCACCCCCTTCAGCCCCCGATACGGGGGAGCGGCTGCTCGTCATCGGCCGTCGGCGGCGGATCCCCCAGGGCGCGGCGCCGGAGGCCTCGCCCGGTGAGGAGCCCGTGGACCTCGCGGTCAGCGTGTTGCCCAGCCTTGCGGTCGCCGGCGAAAACAGCTCGGGTGGAATCGAGCTCTACGCGCGGATCAGTTATGCAACAAGGGTCACGGATGCTACCGGCCTCGCCGCTGTCGCACACGGCTAACCGACTTGACGGCAGCATCAACCCGACCGCAGGCAACCCACTCGACGACTACCTTGAGCTGTGCAAGCAGGCCTGCGACAGCGAGATCGAGCGGCTCTACGGTCCGGGTGAACGCGGGTCGAACGGCCTCTACGACCTGATCCTCGATTATCCGCTGCGCGGCGGCAAGGCGCTGCGACCGGCGCTGAGCATCGCGATGTGCCTTGGGCTCGGCGGCCACCTCGAGGCCATATTGCCCACCGCCGCGACCCTCGAGCTGTACCACAACGCGTTTCTCATCCACGACGACATCGAGGACGAATCCTGGTGGCGGCGAGGCAAGCCCACGCTGCACATCGACCATGGCGTGCCGATCGCCGTCAACGTCGGCGACGCCATGCTCTCGCTGTCGCTACAACCGCTACTGGACAACGTCGAGCGGGTAGGGCTCGGACCCGCCCTGCGCATCCTGCGGGCCGTCGCCAAGATGACCCGGCTGACCGTCGACGGGCAGGCGCTGGAGCTCGAGTGGGTCCGGTCCAACACGTGGCGGCTCCAGGATGCCGACTACCTCAAGATGGTGGAACTCAAGACGAGCTGGTACTCCTTCATCACGCCGCTACACGCCGGCGCGATCGCCGCTGGCGCCGGAGCAGAGCGGTTGCCTCCGTTGGAATCCCTCGGCCGCCACCTGGGAGCGGCCTTCCAGATCACCGACGACCTGCTGAACTTGCGGGCGGACCCGCAGGAGTACGGGAAGGAGATCGGCGGCGACCTCTGGGAGGGCAAGCGGACCCTGATGCTGCTGCACACCTTGCGAAGTGCCGAACCGCAGGACCAGGTTCGGGCGGTGGCGATTCTGGCCAAGCGCCGACCGAGCGCCGACGGCGAGTTGGGGCTGACCAACCTGCTCGATCGCCTCACCGCCCGCGGTGAACTGTCCCAGTCGGGTCGGGCGGAGATCGAGGCCCGGCTGCAGGGGCATCATCCGTCGGAGCCCAAGGCCCTCAAGGACATTCAATGGCTCTATGAATTGATGCACCGCGTGGGCTCGCTCGAGCATGCCCGCGACGTCGCCGCCGGGCATGCCCAGAAGGCTGCCGTGGCGCTCGCGAAGCTCGACTGGTTGCCGCACAGTCGTCATCGAGACATGCTGGCCGACCTGGTGGACTACGTACACGGGCGGACCCGATGAACCCCGAAGCCACGCTCGGCATGCTGGCGGAACTCGAGCGGATCCGCGAGCTCACTCTTGACCTCATCGAACAACAAGCCCCGCAGTTGCAGCCGCCCCCGCCGGACGAAGCCGCCGAGATGCAGCGCAGGGTGTTCGACCTACTCCTGGGGGCGCGCCGAGCGGTCCTCGGCAATCCCGCGGCCGCCCGACGGCTGCACGACCTCCTCGTCGCCGAGGGCCGCCGTTACGCAAGCACACCCCGCGGGGCACGGCTACGCGACGCGTTGGCCGCCTCGGAAGCGGTGGAGAACCTACGGCGCGTCTGGGAGATGGTGAGCCTCAACGTTCTCGGCGGTCCCGCCGCGCCCGATGCCGTTCCCGACGCCTGGGTGGATCTGATGGCAGACGCCGTCGTCGGGCGTGGCCTCGACGATTCGATTCTGAATCGCCTGCGGCCCGAGGGGTTTGCATGACGCTCACCGATCCTCGCGAAGCTCTCGCAGACCAAAGCGATTTCATCGGCTATCTGGTCGGCCTTGCCGGCGTCGCCCGGGTGGTGCACAGCCTGGCCACAGACGGCGAAGGCCGAGCCGGGCACCCCCGCGCCCCAGACGACTTCGTGCACCTTCTGCTCGGGTTTGCGAGCCTCGGAGCGACGATCGAGGGATTCGCCAATTCGGCTGTCGCACAGCCGAATCCGAGTGCCACGCCACCACCCCCGGACCCGAGTACGCGGTGGCTCCGATGAGCGCGCTCCTGGCCCGCAGCGACTTCCTCCGCGCCCCGGTGCTGGCCACCGCCCGGCCCGCGGGTTTCAAGGAGTGGCAGCACTTCGTGATTCACGGGCTGGACGTGCGGGTTTTGATCAACTTCAGCCTCAACAATGAACTGCTCGCCGGAGACGAAGTCCGGCTCGCACCACGCGTCATCATCATCGCTCACGACGAGACATGGACCGGCGCCATCGAGCGGTTCGACGGGCGCGCTCTGAACGTCTCGGCCGATCTGGGTGAACTGACCATCGGCGGTAACCGAATGACCATCGTGCCCGACGGCTATCGCGTGGCAATCGATTTGCCTGACAACGGTATTCGGGGCGAACTGCACTTCATCTCGGCGAGCCGGCCATTCGTGGTCCGCAACGAACCGGCGGGTGAAGGCCGCGTCAGCTGGCTCTTCGTACCGAGGCTGCGCGCCGACGGATGGCTGCGCATCGGCGGACGAGAACACCGTTTTGAGGACGACCTCGCCTATCACGACCACAACTGGGGTCGGTTCCGGTGGGGCGACGACTTTGGTTGGACGTGGGGCACCATTTTGCCGGCCAGACCCGGAGACCCGTGGTCGATGGTATCCGTGCATATCACCGACGGGAGGCGGCAGCGCTCTCTGTCCCGATCGCTCTACGTGTGGCACCACGACGAGCCCGCCGCGATATTTCGCCACGCGGCGGTGCAGGCGCGCACCCACGGCCTGCTCGACCGCGCGGCCGACTGCGTCTTGCCGCCCCCGATGCGGCTGCTACTGGACGGCGAGGTGCCGGGGGTGCCGGAACGGATCGAGATCACCGCCACGCGGGCTGGCGACAAGGTGCACGCCGAGTTCCGCTCGCGTTCTTATACCCGCCTGGCCCAACCGAGCGAGGTACACCTCGACCGATCGACTGTGCTCTGCGAAGCCGACGGCGCCGTTCGGGCGAGCGGCACAGTGAATGGCGAAGACTTCGACTTCGTCGGTACCGGAGTATTCGAGTTCCTCCATGGCTGAACGGGTTTCGTCGCTACTGCGGCGTTCAGTCGAGCACCTCGAGGACGAGGTGCCCGACAGTTACCGGGCGCTGGTCGCAGAGCTCGGCCCGATGGTGGTCGAGCTCGACGTCGACGGTGAGGTGTTTTCCCTGCGTGGTGGTGATCGACTTCAGGTGTTCGACGGTGCGGCGCAGACTCCATCCGTCCGGATCATCACCTCGCGCGCCGCCATCCTTGACGTGCTGGATGCCCGGGTGGCGCTCGGGGCGGCCGTGGAGGCGGGCGCGGTGAGCGTGTGGGGTTCGCTCGATGACGTCCAGCGGGCCCACGACTCGCTGCTGGCGTACGTCCATGCGGCGGTGCGGGCGCCCTCGCAGCCCGGCGTGCTGTCCGAACTCCGTTCGGGGGCAGCATGACTGAGAGCATCTGCACCCCGGGATCGGGCGAACCTCGTCCCACTGTGGCGGTCCTCGGGGCGGGCATCGCCGGGCTCACCGCGGCGCACGAGCTCGCCGAGCGCGGCTTCGTCGTCACGGTGTACGAGGGCCGACCCGACGAACGGAATGGACTGGGAGCCCAGCCGGCCGGAACATACCCGCCCGTCAAGATTGGCGGCCTCGCCGCGTCTCAGTACTCGACGGTGGGCCCGCAAGGCGGAAGCCAAGCCCAGCTGCGTCCCTTCCCAGGCCGGCGGGGCCAGCCGCGTCCTCCCGGCCGAGCGGTTGCGGGTGAACACGGCTTCCGCTTCTTCCCCGCGTACTACTTACACACCTGGGACATGTTCCAGCGCATTCCGGTCTACCAATACAGCGGTACGGCCGGCTGGACGCCGACTTCCCGCACCGTGTACGACAACGTCCGGCGGGTGATCACCCAGGGCATGACGGTTGGCGGCAAGCCCTCCCTCGTCTTTCCCCGTGAACTCCCCCGCAGTCCTGCCGAGTTTCTCGGCATCCTCAGCCAGATCGCCGGATTGGGCTTCACCGCCGAAGATCTCGCAATCTTCCAGAGCCGGATACTCCGCTATCTGGCCACCAGCCCCTTGCGACGCGCCATCGAATTGCAGAACCTCTCCGCCTACGACTTCTTCGTCGGGTACGACAGCTCGACCGGGACCAAGCAATTCTCCTATTCGCCGAGTTTCGACGCGCTCTTGCGCGAGATGCCAAGGGTCCTGGCCGCTTTCGACTCGCGTTGGGGGGACGCACGGACCAACATCACCACTTATCTTCAGCTGTACCTGAACATGGACCGCCACGACGATAAGGCCGACGGGGTACTCAACGGTCCCACCACCGAGGTGTGGTTCGACAACTGGTACCACCACCTCGTCGCGCTTGGCGTACGTTTCGTGCGCGGTGTGGCGAGTCGCCTCGATTCTTTCGCCTTCGACCCGAGCCAGCCGCCCCATCTCCGACCTCGCGTGCAGATCACGTTCGCCGACGGTACGCGGGTGACTCCGGACTACACCGTCGTCGCCGTCGATGCCCCCGCAGCCGAATCCATCACCGCGCCGCTGCGCGCGGCGGGCACAGGCGGCACCGTAGGTAGGCTCGACGGATTTACTACGTCTGCACCCCCACCCGACGGTCCGCTGCAACCCGCCTCGGCACGGGTCCCGCGGCGACGGAATCCCTACAACATGGACGAGCTCGGACGAGTGCCCTGGGATCGGTTCCAAACGCTGTGCGGCATCCAGTATTACTTCGACACGGAATTCCAGCTGCTCCGAGGACACATGCTCTACGCCGGCACGGAGTGGGCGCTCTCGTCGATCAATCAGCATGGATTCTGGGAGAAGGAACCGATTCTGGACCGCGACGGCCACGTTTCGGTGCTGTCCGTCGACGTCGGGGACTTCAATACCCTCTCCCGGCACCTGGGCAAGGCGGCCCGCGACTGCGCTCCTGATGAACTCGCCGCGGAAGTGTGGCGCCAGATCGTTGCCGCCCTCACGAGCAACAACGAATCCCTTGCGGCGGAGGCGATGCCGTGGCCCGCGTGGTACGCGCTGGATCGCGGCCTGAAAATGGCCGCCGGACCCGGTCAGGGCCAGGGTCGCGTGGTTCAAAACGAGACGCCGTACCTCGTTCCCATCATCGGCGACTGGGACAATCGGCCCGGCAGCGACCCGTGGAACCCGCACGGATCGTCTTGGAGTAGCGCACCGCCCGAGGACTGGTGGCTCGAAGACCTGGAGCTGCGGAACGTCTGGCAAGCCCGCCACGGCGGCTATCAGGTACACAACAATTCGGTGGTCTTCGGGGGCACTTGGAACAAGACCTTTACCCGGATGACCTCAATGGAGGCCGCGTGCGAGTCGGGACGTCACGCCGTCAACGCCATCCTCGACCACTACGTCTGGGTGGCATCGGGTGGTCGCGATCGCCGGGAGAAGACCACGCTCGCTTGGGAGTTTCCCTTCGGCTTCCTCGATCAAGGTCTGTCGAGCCCGATTCGATTCCCGACCCCAGCCGGTGACTATTGCTACGTGTTCGACTGCGAAAATCGTGAGCCGGCCGACACGCGCCTGCTACGCAACATCGATTCGAAGTTCTGCGAGCAGTCACTGCCGCATCCACTGGACATCCCGGCCGCGCTTTCGTTCGGTGCCCCTCCGTCCCCTATTCCCACCTTCACGGGAGGTCAGAAAATGTTCACGCCCACAGCCGATTCCAACCAGCAGTTGCTCAACTACCTCCAGGCTTGGCGACAGATTCTCGACCAGTGGACGGCCATGGCAGCCGCGTCACCATTTCCGAACGCCCCGAACGTGTTTCCCACCGCGCCGCCGGGAGGTCAGTTCGCGCCGCCGTTCACGCCCTTCATGCCGTTGATGCCGACCGCGCCGTTCATGCCGCCGGCGCCGTCCGCCGCTGCGACGTCACCAGCGCCACCCGCGCCGGCCGACTATGCCCAGCAACTGTTCAGCTATCTTCAGGCGTGGCGGCAATACCTCGAGCAGGCGGCGGGCACAATGGCACCGTCAACGCAGCCATCGAACACCGGGCAGCCGACCGGCGTTCCCAACGGCGGCGGCAACGCCGGCACCAAGCGCCCGCCGGATACGCCGATTCCGCCCATAAGCGATACCGGCAGCAAGAGCGGTCCACAGGACGGCGACGGCAACGGCTCGTCTTCAACCTGGCCTCCGCCGATGCAGAGATTAGCGCCCGACAGCTACACCCTGAGCCAAATCAGCGGCGTCGGATCCGAACTGGCGGGGACCCCCATCGGCGGTGGGACAGAAACGTCGCAGCTGATTCCGCCCGATGTAGATTGGGCTACCCAGTACGAACCAATTGAACTCCCCCGCGAGCTAATCCAGAGGTTGGACGCGACCGCCTCATCGGCACGGCCCAGAGCCTCGCAGGTCTTATCGGAAACCCCCGAGCCACAGGCCGGTTCGGCATTTCTCAGGACGATGCACAGCGTGGAGCCCTCCGCGTCGCCCCAGGTCGCCCCGAGGTCGCTGTTCTCCACTCAGGGCGCTTCGACAAGCTTCCGGGAACACGGTGAGACACCCTCGCCCTGACCGGTTTTAGACGGCACTCACTCCATCAACTGTGCGGCGACGGTCGCGCCGAGCTCCCAGCACGCCTGCAGCTCATCCTTGGTCGGCTTGCCCGAAACCACCACGGTCGCCGCGGCTTTGGACCAACCCAGCCCGGTGGTGATGGTGTCGACGGCACGCTCGGCGCCCTCGGTGCCCTCGTTGCCGTGCAGGTAGAGCCCGAACGGTCGCCCGCGCGTGGAGTCGAGCAATTGGTAATAGGCGCAGTCGAACGCGTGCTTGAGGGCGCCCGAGATGTATCCGAGGTTCGCGGGCGTGCCCAGCAGGTAACCGTCGGCGGCCAGCATCTCGGCCGGCGACACCGTCAGCGCCGGGCGCCGCAGCACGTCCACGCCCTCGATGTCGGGGTCGGTGGCCCCGGAAACCACCGCCTCGAACATCTCGTGGGTATACGGCGACGGCGTGTGGTGCACGATCAGCAGCGTCTTGCGCGGTGTTTCGTTCACTGGCGGCCCTGCAGCTCGACCGCGGTCCTCATCGCCTCGCGCGCGCGGCGGCGGTCGCCGGCGTAGTCGTACGCGCGGGCCAGCCGATACCAGCGCCGCCAGTCCTCGGGGTGGTCCTGCACTTCGGTGCGCACCGCGGCGAACAATTCGTCGGCCGCGTCGCGCTGGATGCGGCCCGACGGCCGGCGCGGCAGCGCGCTGGTGTCCAGTTCCATTCCGTCGGCGGCAATCAGCCGGGCCAGCTTCTGGTGCGCGAATCCGGCGCGCAGGGTGGCGATCATTGCCCAGAGCCCGATCACCGGCAGGATCAACACCGCCAGTCCGAGGCCGACGGCCGCGGCCCGCCCGGAGCCGATCATCGCGAAGGCGACGCGCCCCAACAGCACGAAGTACACCAACAGCGCGACGCACATGAAGGCGACGAGCAATTGGGTGCGCAGCGCTTTGGTCATGGCAGAGGTCATGGCAGATTCAGGTCATTGCAGATCGAGCAGGGCCTCGAGACCCACCGTGAGGCCCGGGTGTTCCTTGATCCGCCGCACGGCCAGCAGCACACCGGGCACGAACGAGGTCCGGTCAATGCTGTCGTGCCGGATGCTCAGCGTCTCCCCCTCGGTGCCGAGCAGGATCTCCTGATGGGCGACCAGCCCGGCCAGCCGCACCGAGTGCACCGGGATGCCGTCGACGTCCGCGCCACGCGCGCCCGGCAGGCTGGTGCTGGTGGCATCGGGGTTGGGCGGCAAGTCTTTTCGCGACTCGGCAGAGGTCATCGAGCTGCATCACCCGCACAAGGCCGACGCACCGTCGGGAACCGCGACGCGCACCGCGAAACTGATCGCCGAGTCGCGAAAAGACTTGCCGCCCAACCCCGATGCCACCAGCACCAGCCTGCCGGGCGCGCGTGGCGCGGACGT
>NZ_LZMG01000294.1:0-5645 GCF_001673615.1 Mycobacterium sp. 1245499.0 | reverse complement strand
CCTGCGCAACGCATCGGAATCGGCTCCGACTTTGTCGGCGAGTTCATCGATGTGCAGTGGCCCGTCGGCAAGCGCATCGGCCACTCCCAAGTCGGCAACTGTAGTAATGGTCTGCGCTACCCACGCGCCCAGTATGAGCCCCTGCATCGCTTTCGCCGGCGATGACGCCGGCGGATCCAATGGCATTGTCTCCCAACCTCCTCATTCTGGTTGACAAAAATCACGGCCACGCCCGCCGCCCGGACCGGTGAGGGCTACCAGCTCATCGCGATAACGGCTGCCAGCAGCAAGACCGTGACGAGACCGTGGAGGACGAGTTGGCGCAGAAAGGTGTTTTGGACAAGACGGTCCAATTCGGCCGACTGTGAAAAATCAGGCAACACATAGTGATTACGCATTGAGCCGAAACCCATTCTCGCGCTCAGCGATATGGTCATCGTTGATCATCGATCGAGTCGGCCGGCCGAAGCCGTTGGCCCCAGGTCGTATTGCTCGCAACGTGGGAAGGTCTTGGCGGACCCTGGAATGTCACCGAAAGCCGCGGCCCATAGCATGGCGCCCATAAAGACCAGCACTATCGCGATGAAGCTGTGAACGCATGCTTGCCGCACTATCATCGCCAGGGGCGGCTGCAGTGGGTGATCCTCCGGAAATCTCGTCATGGTGGGCCCTTCTATGTCACGGATCGGCAGAGCCGAAATCACTTCAGTGAGTAGCGGATCGGCAGGTGTTTGAGACCACCGACGAGTGTCGTCGCGCACAATTCCGGCTCGCCTGCGAGCTCGATCGATTTCAGCCTGGGGAGCAGTTCGCGGTAGAGACTGTTGATCTCCATCCGCGCTAATGCGGCACCGAGGCAGAAGTGCACGCCGTACCCGAAGGCCAGGTGTTTGTTGGGATCGCGGCGGATGTCGAAGCGGAACGGATCGTCGAAGACCTCCTCGTCGCGGTTGCCGGACGCGTAAGCCAGATACACCGACTCTCCTTCGGCGATGTCGACCCCCCGAACCGTGGTGTCGGCGGTTGCGGTGCGCATGAATTCCTTCACCGGGGTGGTCCACCGGATCATCTCCTCGATCGCCGTCGGCATCAGCGTGCGGTCCTGCTTCAATCGCGTTAGTTCACCGGGGTTTTCGATGAGCGCGCGCAGCCCGCCGGAGATGGCGTCTTTGGTGGTGTCATGGCCGGCGCTGGCGATGATCACGTAGTAGGACGCGGTGTCCACGTCCGAGAGCGGCTCGCCGTCGACGCGCCCGTTCGCGATGGCCGAGGCCAGGTCGCCGGTGGGGTTCTGGCGGCGCGACGCGGTCAGCTCGGCGAAGTAGTTGAGGAAGTCCTGCATCACCGCGAGCACGGCCTGGGGGCCTTGACTTCGCTGGTATTCGGCGTCATCGCGGCCGAACATTTCCTGGGTAAGCGTGCGCATCCGAGGAAACTCGGATTCGGAAAGACCCAATAGGGACAGGATGACGTAGAGCGGAAAGTCGGCTGCGACGTCGGTGACGAAGTCGCACTCAGGTCCGATCTCGCACATCTTGTCGACACAGCGCTTGGCCAGCTGGTCCACCTGCGCCTTCAGGTTGCGCATGGCCGCGGGACGGAACCAGTTCGCGGAGATCGCGCGCACCTTGCGGTGGTATGCGCCGTCCATCTGGACCAGGGTGCGCATGCCGGTCCCGGCGTCTAGCTCTGCATTGCGCAGATCGTCGACGGCGGCGGCTGTGAGCATTGTGCGGGGCGCGCTGATGAAGAGGTCATTATCGCGCTCGATCGCCATGATGTCAGCGTGCTTGGTGATCGCCCAGAACGGCCGATACGGCGGATGGTCCACCCATGCAACCGGATTGGTTGCCCGCAGCTGCCGTAGCCCCGTGTGCAGCCGCTCGTCGTCGGCGTATGCCGATGGGTCAGCCAGAACTTTGGTGGCGTCATGCATTGTGGGTGCGTTCATGTGGATTCCTCACTCCGGGGTTGTCAGAACTTCGATAGATGAAGACCCAATGCGCCGCCGTCGAGGCGCGGCCGTCCTCGCTTCGACGCATCCTCAGAACCTGATCGGCTCGAGGCGGCCTAGGATCTCCTCGCGCCGCGCCTCGAATTGCTCCGGCAGCTGGAACCGCGTGCCCAGCTCCTGCGGCGACTCGTCGCAGTCCCAGCCACCGTCATTGTGTGTCACGGCCAGTTCGAAAAGGGCGCCGCCGGGTGATCTGACGTAGACCGACTTGAAGTACTTGCGGTCTCGAACTTCGGACATATCTGTGTAGCCGGCACCCTCGATCTCGAGTTTCAGGTCGCTCTGGTTTTCGAGAGTGTCTGCGTTCCAAGCGAAGTGGTGAATAGTTCCGGCACCATAGGTCCACGTGCCCGGCCCATCTGTGCGATTGACGACAAGCTCGACCGCACCGCCGAACCCGGACTTACCGGCCTCCAACGCAAAACGGTCACCTTCGGTCAAACCCTCGCGAGCACCAAGGTGGTTGGCGGCGAACTCGACTGCGGTGTCCGGCCCCGTCACGTGTACGCCTACACCGTAAATCCCGTGGATGGCGTACTCCTCGGGCACACCGTTGCCGGTGTAACCCCGACGAGGGTCGTCGACGACCTCGACCAGCTGGTACTCGATCCCGCACGGATGCCGGAACAGGACGCGGCGGCGATCGAACACGGTCGCGTCCCGGACGTCCGCGGTCCGTTCCTGCAACCTGGAGGACCAGTAGTTCAGCGAACCCGCGGGAGCGGCGAGCAATACCTCACGTGCTTGGTTGGTACCACGTCGCCCGCAGATCCCGGCCTGGCCAACCGGGAACGTGGTGAGCACCGCGCTCGGGTCGCCGTTGGCGTTGCTGTAATACAGGTGATAGATCGGGATCGTGCCGTCGAACAACACCGTCCGTTTGATAAGCCGCAGACCCAGCACCTTGACGTGAAAGTCAACATCCTCCTGGGCCCCGTTCACCGACATGGTGATGTGGTGACTATCGATGATGTACGACATTCGAGCTCTCCCGCCGGCGGGTGGTCATCGGGCCCCCAGGAAGCGGAAAGCCGCTTCGGACATCGTTCTCGCCGTGAGCGTTTGCGGTCTGATCGGGCCATCGGGCATAGACATGTTGGCGTAGCCGCCGGGAAGCACATGCTGCGGAAGCGCAGCTGATACCGCCTCGGGCCAACCGCAATGAGCAGTGTGGCCAGATCTGTTCTTTGTCACACCTGCGACGTTAAAAAGCAACGCGCCCAGCGGCTAACCTGCGCCCACTGAGTGGGCTTTACCGGCCGGTCACCGTTTGACGGTGTGGCGATAGGGGCAGCGCCCGAGCTCTAGGCTGGGGTAATAGATTGGCGCTCAAGGAGTACCAGGACGGATCCCAGAAGGGGCTGTCAGGTCATTGAGGAGCATTCATGATGAGTGATTCTGGTGGTAAGGCGAATGGCTAGGGGCGTCGGCACTTCCCCAATGACGGGGCGGGCGATCATGATCGGGTTGGTCGCGATTCCTGTATTGGTCGCCATGGCCGCGCTCGCCGCGGGGTGTGACTCACCGACTACGACGTCATCGACAGCCACGCCGGCGTCCGTCGGATTGCCACAAATTCTGCAGCGCGGCACGGTCCGTGTGTGCAGTACCGGCGACTACCGCCCATTCACGTATCGTGACGCACAGGGCATCTGGAGTGGGCTCGACATCGACATGGCCCACGACATGGCCACTCGACTGGGAGTCCGGCTGGACACGGTGCCGACCACGTGGGCAAGTGTTGTCAACGATCTGGGCAACAAGTGCGATGTGGCGATGGGAGGAATCACCATCACGCTCAACCGCGCCGAGCATGCGATCTACAGCGCTCCCTACCTACGCGATGGAAAAGCGGCCATCGTCCGTTGCGCTGAGGCATCAAAGTTCCAGACCCTGAGCGACATTGACCGCCCGGGTGTCCGCGTGGTCGTCAACCCCGGTGGTACCAATGCCGAATTCGACAACGGCCACCTCCACAATGCGCACGTGGTGAACTATCCGGACAACAACACCATCTTCGGCCAAATCACTAACGACGCCGCCGATGTCATGATCACCGATGCCAGTGAGATCCGTTGGCAGACAGGCCAGGATCCGCAGCTCTGCGGTCAGAGTCTGGACCATCCGTTCACGTTCGAACAAAAGGCCTATCTCATTCCTCGAACCGCCACGGACGTGCAGCAATGGATCAATCTGTGGCTCAACATCGCACAGAACGACGGAACCTACGCAGCGCTAAGCCAGAGGTACCTGGGTGCGCTAATCGGGCCATGATTCTTGCGGGCCGATCGACACTCGAGCCCTCCTCTAACCGACGCTGGGAAGCGGAATGGCGGTGAAGACGCCGTCGGGGTCGTACCGCGCTTTCGCGGCGGCGAGTCGGACGGCGTTCTCGCCGTAGGCATTCGCGACCTGCTCGTGGTCATCGGGTCCCAACAGGTTGGCATAGCCGCCCGGTTGGGCGTGAGGCGCAAGCGCCGCCGACACCGCGTCGGCCCACGCACGGTGAGTAGCACCATCCCCGGTCTCCCAACTAGCGACAATCTCGACGACGAAGTGTGGGCGGCGGTTTGCGAACGCGGTTTGGTCCGAGGCGACGCGCGTCGACGCGCCGTGACAGTGGTGGATGGCGATGCCGCTGGGTGGTGAGGTCAGCGCCCGACCGGCCTCGCGGAGCGTATCGATCACCCCAGGTGTGTACCCCGCGACCGTGCGGGTGCGAATCGCCCAGCACTGCCCACGCACGCTCCAGGCATCGAACAGGCTCAGCCATTCGCGGTACGTCATCGGCGCGACCTGTGTGGTCAGCGGAGTTCCAAGCTTGACGAGCTTATCGACGGCGGCTTCGCCGCAACGATGATCGCCGCTGAAGGCCGGGGCCAGGAACACCGCCGGATTTCCGCCTGGGTCGCAAAGCAGTCCACTTAACACGGTCAGCTCGTCCGGAGCAGTCGACAACAGCTCACCGAGCCCACGCCACACCGTCGCGGCCTGCGACCACGGGAAGGTGATCATCCCGCCGATCAACCGGTCCAGCGGATGTAACCGCACGCGCATCGAGGTGACCACCCCGAAGTTGCCGCCGCCACCGCGCAGTGCCCAGAACAGCTCCGGCTCGTGAGTCGCGTCGGCTGCGACGGTTCGACCGTCCGCCAGGACAACCTCTGCACCGACCAGGTTGTCCGAGGCAAGGCCGAACCGGCCGTTGAGCGGTCCGTAACCTCCGCCGAGTGTCAGGCCGGCCATACCGACGCCGCCGCAGTTGCCGGTGGCGGCAACCAGCCCGTACGGCGTGACCGCGTCGGTCAAATCAGTCGCTGTGACACCCGCGCCCACCGTTGCGACCGGTACCGTGGTATCGACTGTGACACTTCGCATCCCGGACATGTCGATCACCAGACCGCCGTCGCACACAGCGCGACCAAGCCAGTCGTGGCCACCCCCGAGCACCGAGAGCCGCATCCCGCGGTCACGCGCCACCCGGATGGCTATCTGCACGTCGAACGATGACTCGGGTCGCACGATCAATGCCGGACGATGCTGCGCCGCCGCATTCCAGATCAACGGCGCAGCACCGGGGACCCGCACTTGCGTGGCATTGATCGCTCTCGTCAGGTCGGCGGCGGCCGCG
>NZ_LZMG01000293.1:0-15378 GCF_001673615.1 Mycobacterium sp. 1245499.0 | reverse complement strand
AGGCATCGGTGCGGTGTTAGGCGCAGGGCTCACTCCTGAAGTCGGCGGAGCAGGGGCGATACCCGGCGCGGTACTGGGATTCGTCGGTGGCTTCGCGCAAGGGCTGATCGAGGCCCCGGTCGAAGCCGCCGCTAAGGGCGCGTGGGAATGCATCGAACAACCGATACCGGGGCTGCCGAAGCCATGATCAACGCAAAGCGGATATTGCTTCTGCTACCGCTGTACCTCGTGTGGGCGATCACCATCGACGTTCTATTCGATTCAGCCAGCCCTCCCGGCAGCAAATCCGTTCCCACATGGATGATCATCGGATTTGTCTTGTGTGCAGTGGCGGTGGCCGTCATCGTTTTCTGGTACCTGCTCAGGCACGCGGGCGGCAAGGTGCCCGAGCAACGCCAACACACCTACACCGCCCTGCTCGTGGCAATCATCGTGTCCGGCTTCATCACCGACGCACTGAAGGGTCTGGCGCGGCTGCTATTGGGTTCGCACCCTTGGTGGATGCTGGTACCGATTTACACCATCGGCTACGCGGCGTGCTGGGCGGTCCTGGTCTTCATGGTGAACTGGCTTGAGGACCGCGCAGATGAGCGCAAGAGTTCGTCCCGTTAAAGACCGGCAGCGACGGCCGTTTGAGGCAGCAAGCAGAAACGGCAGGCGCGACGCGGGCGTAGAGCCGAAACCCCTGCAGCCCCACCTTCTCCACTGGGATGGCCGTGCTGTTCCTGGCCCTGTTCGTGCAAAATGCGTACACCCACGGCACGGCCCCGGGTTTGGTCAGTACCGGAGTCCTCGCGGCGTTGATGGGTTACCGGGCATACCGGGCCTGGTCCAGCAAGCGACGCGACTCGTCGCGATAACGCGCCGGCGAATACACGGTGCCCTACCAGCTGAAACGGTGCGAGTCAGTCAGCTTCGCGTCAGCACGAACGCCTCGATCTGCCGATTTCCGGACCGCACTTCGTACTTCCGCCAGCCCGGATACAGCTCGAGGCCTTTGGCCCAGATCTCGTCGCGCTCGCGTGGCGTTGCCAGGCGCGCGGTGGCCTGCCAGGTGTCGCCGCCGACCGCGACCGTCGCCTGCGGATGGGCCTTCAGATTGTGATACCAGGCCGGATGCCTGGTACCGCCGAAGTTGGACGCAATGAGGGCCAGGCCGTCCGGGTGCGGGATCCCGTACACGGCGACGGTGCGCGACTCACCGGATTTGGCGCCCGTGGTGGTGAGCATGACCGCCGGGATGCCGGTCGCGACCTCGGCGAAGCTCCTCCGGCCACCGGTGGCCTTGGCGACCAGGCGATCGAGGTGGTGCGCCGTCGGGCGAAGAAGCGCCACACCCACCGTCGTGGACGCCAAGCGGCGCATCGTTCGGTGAAAAGCATTCGCGTCATCGAATGATCGCCCGAGCATGGTGTCATTCTGGTGCGCTCGCCCGCGCTGAACAAGCAATGTGAAAACGCGCCCCATGAGTCACAGACGACATTAAGCTGCTGGTCGTGGGCGTGAAGGTGTTCGCCAAGGGTCGGGGGCGCTGGCTGGCGGTCGCGGCGTCGCTCGTCGTCTCCGCGGCGATGATCCACGCGCAGGGAACCAAGACGCGTTGCTGCGTCGAGACGCCCGTGGCGGCGCCGAGCCCCACCAGTGCGCCGGCCCCGGCGCCGCCCGCCAGGGGGCCGCGCCCCGCCAGTCCGGCAGAGATCGAATCGCTGACGGCTCTGGCACCGCCCGCCCCGTCCGCCGGCCAGCAATTCCAGCTCGCCCTGCCGCACAGCGTGGGATCCGAAGAACGGTTGCAGGTCAAGACCATCTGGGCCGCCCGCGTCATCACCGTCCTCTTCCCCCAGATCAAGACCATCTACGGATACCGCGAGGACCCGTTGCCGTGGCATCCCAACGGGCTGGCCATCGACGTGATGATCCCGAACTACCACTCCCCCGAAGGCATCGAGCTCGGCAACCAGATCGCCGGCTACGCCCTGGCGAACGCGAAACGATGGGGCATCAACCACGTGATCTGGCGGCAGAAGATCTACCCGGGCGTCGGCGGCGGCAACTGGATGGCCGACCTGGGATCGGAGACCGCCGACCACTATGACCACGTCCATATCGCGACCGGCGGCGGCGGCTATCCGACCGGGCACGAAACCTATTACATCGCCTCCATGACCTCGGGCCCGACGGACTGATCCGCTCAATCGATACCCGGCGGCGGAGTTGGCCCGTTGCCACGGAAGTCACCCTTGATTGCTGACACAGGACACAGTTGCTCAGTGCCGGTTTGCCAGCTTTTGCTGTTCGTCGCGCAATACCGCACCGCACACCGCATAATGAGGCCGTTATCACCCTCACCGAGGAGAAGGAGCCGAGCGTGAAGGCTGTTTGCGGGTTGCGCATGTTATGTATTCCGGCGGTCGTTGCTGCCGCGTTAACGGTAGGTAGCGGGGTCGCCGCCGCCGACGATGACGGATACCTGGGTCAACTGAAGAAGATCGGCGTGGTGTGGCAGCCGGGCGGCGAAGGCACGCTGATCTCGCTGGGCCACGCCATCTGCTCGGATCGCGCCGCGGGCAAGACCCCGGACGAGCTGGCCACCGACGTTCATTCCGGGTTGAACAGTTCCTTCAACTACGGGGACGCCACGGCCATCGTGAGCGCCGCGGAATCGAACTACTGCCCCTGATCAATCCCTAAGGCATCGTCGCGACGGCGTCTCCGTCATGCCGATCCGGCGGCGAACGCCGCCACCGGCATTTCGACGGACCCACCGCAGGGCCCGCCGCTGATGTCGGTGTGCCACGTGCCACGCAGCGATCCGTCGGCCTGCGGTGCGTAGAAGGCCCACGACCGCGCCGGTGCCCACACCTTCGGAACACCCTCGCCCATATAGCAATCCCATTGGAAGTCAAAGCGCTCGACCCATTTGGCGCCGTCCCACGCGTAGTGCGAAGGCTGGGGCAACGTCGGGTTCTTCGGTGCGGGGCCGTTGGTAGCGGTGGCCACGCACCTGCCCGACGAGCACGCGGTGGTGAAGACGTAGTCGGCGCTGAAGGTCGGCTCGGCTTGTTTCGCCGCGACGCTGGTGCCGGATTTACTGGCCGCGTACCTCACCAACGAGTATCTGCCGTTCCACGAGGGCGACATCGCGTTCGCAGACATGCCGGATGCGCCGACGACCAACGTGGTGACGGCTGTGAGCATCGCACCTACCCGAGACGCCGGCCGCATGCGTCAATGGTGGGCATTCGATGACGCGGCGCGATCTCGGCGCGGACACGATCGCGGTGCTGTCGCGCGGATTCACCGCGCTCGCAACAAGAACAGCCCGTAGGCGGCCACCGACTGCGCGTCGGCGATGACTCCTTCGCGGATCATCCGCTCGACCTCGTCGCGCGAGAACCACGCGCTGCGCATGTCCTGCTCCTCATGTTCGCGCTCGACTTCTCCCTCGGCGATGCCGGTGGCCAGAAACACCCAGCCCCGCTGACTGGTCATTCCCGGTGCGACGTCGAGCTGGCCGAGTGCCTCGAACGACGTTGCGCGCAGGCCGGTTTCCTCCCGCAGCTCGCGCTCGGCGAGATCGGCCGGTTCGGCGTCGGCCAGTTCGGGAGCGGTGCCTTGGGGGAATTCCCAACGCCGCTCGCCGAGGGGATAGCGAAACTGCTCGACCAGCCGGAAGCGATGCCCGTCGTAAGGCAGCACGAGCGCATAGGCCGGCTTGTCGACGACGCTGTAGATGCCCTCGCTGCCGTCCGGGCGCCGGATGTCGTCCTCGCGCAGCACCATCCACGGGTTGCGGTAGATCTCCCGGCTCGCGAGGCATTCGATGAAAGTCACGCCCGCCAGTATTGCCGGGAATACCGCAACTCATACCGCGGCGACGGCGAGGAGTAGCGTCCGAAGTTATGCCGTCGCCAGAAGCCATCACCGAGACCGTCAATCGCTACCTCGCGCTGGTCGCCACGGGCACCGCCGACGACATCGTGGCGCTCTACGCCGACGACGCCACCATCGAGGACCCGATCGGCTCCGACATCCGCCGCGGGCATGATGCCATCCGCGCCTTCTACACGGGGTTTCAGGACGCGAAGAAGGACACCGAACTCGCCGAAATACGGATCGGCGGCAGCGAGGCCGCCTTCTTCTGGCATCTGACGCTCGACGCCGGTGACAGCCGCACCCGGATCTCGCCCATTTCAACGATGTCGTTCGACGGGGACGCCAAGATCACGTCGATGCGGGCGTTCTGGTCACCGGCAGACGTTCGGGTCCTGTAGCCCGCCAATCCTGTTGGCAGCCTGCTCAACTCGGGATACGGCCCAGGATGCCCTGCACGAGGGTGGCGGCGTCGTCGCCGAGATCACGTCCGATGACGTCGACGTCGACCACGACGTTGGCCTTGGCCGCCAGGGCCCGCAACGCGCTGGTGTGCTGGCCGCCGACGTCGGTGGTCCGCCCGTTGTCCTGCACGGTGCCCAGGGTGCTGCGCACCGACGTCACCGGGCCGGTCTGCACCGGCGTCCCGACGCTGTAGATGCCGGAGATGCCGCCGTGCGAGTAGGTCAACTGCCTGCCGGCACAACCGTTGATGTGGTTGATGGCGCCGGCGACGAAACCCTTTGCGGCCGCGGCGTTGTCGAACGTCGCGACGAACTCCGAAACCCCGTGCGGGAAACCGTTGGTGTGCTGCCCCAGGTCGACGCCGTAGATGGCGCGGTAACCGCTGTCGCGATAGGACGCTGTCAAGCCGTTGAACACCGCTTCGGTGCATTCCGGGGGATCGAAGCTGTCGCCGGGCTGCAGTTCGTGCGTTTGCGTCCAGGTCTTGTTGACGTACATGCCGGGCGCCTTGATCAGGCCGGCGACGTCTTCCCCGGTGAGCACCAGCGACTGTAGGCCTTCGGGGGTCACCGACGGTTCCGGCGGCGCGGCGGCGGTGGCGCTCGGCTTCGCCGCGGCTGTGGTGGCGCCGGAGTGCGCCGTCGGCTGGCCGGTCTGCCTGTTGCCCAGCGTCGCCCACAGCGCCAGCGCAACCACGGCGATCACGGTGAAGGCGTACGACAGCGTCAGTCCAACCAGCGCCCGATTGCGGCCGCGCTCGCCCCGCCGGCGAATGTCTTTGATGGCGAAGTGGCCCAACACCTTCGATCCGGGCGCGCCGCCCCCGCCGCCCGCCCAACCGTCCGCTCGCCCGCCGTCGGACGAGGTGAACACGCTGGCCACGCTGTCGGTTGTGTTTGCGTTCCTGCTTGCCCCGGTGGGAATCGTGTTGGGCCACTTCGCCATCAAAGACATTCGCCGGCGGGGGCGGCGCGCCCGGATCGAAGGGGTTGGGCCAACTGGGACCCGGCCAGCTAGCCGTCATGAGAAGGGGTCGTAGTCAGCGTCGTTCGCGGGCGTCCTCGGAGGCGGTGTGGTGCCAGCCGGCGGTTGCGCGAACGGCGGAGGCCGATGCGGGACGGGCGGCGGGAAGGCAGCGGATTGCGGAAAGGTCGATGCGGTAACGGGCGCAGGCCTGCCCTGGCGGAAGTACGCGTTGGACTCCGGCAGCGCGAGCAACACCGCGGAGGCGACCGAAATGATGATCGTCGCGACCGCGCCCACCTGCAGCAACTGACCGAACCACGCCACCGACCCGCCGGGGTCGACGACGAAAACCGCTGCGCCAGCGGCCAATCCGAGGCCGCAGAAGACCCACGTCACGATCCTGGCCCGGCTGCGGCCGCGATCGTCGAGCACACCCAGCGACACCACCAACGCGGCGACGACGATCAACCCGGCGGCCGTCGCGACCAGCACCGGCCCCGACGTACTACCGCGTGCACGGAAATCCGAAATCGCCACCAGCACGGCGATCGCCGCCGCCAACAACAGCGCGGCGATGCCGGCGAACACATAGCTCCCGAAAAACACGGCGGCCGGGGACATACCCGCGGCCGCCTTGGCCGACGACGCCGACGGCCGGATGGACGGTGGCGGCGCCATGGGCGGTGGTGGCGCGGCGGGCGGTCGCGGCGTAGCTCGCGGCGGCGGCAGGCCGGGCGAAGCCGGCGGGCCCCACGATGGCGACGGCGAAACCGGTTGGGGGCCGAAGGGATCGGAGAAGGGATCCTGGGAATGGTCTGACATCGTCAACGCCTCCCCGGCAAGCCTGCCGGTCGCCTACGACGCCACCACAGCGCGCCCCCGACACCGATCCAGGCGGCCAACGGCAACGCGATCGCGGCGTACATGAGCGGACTCAGCGACGTGCCGAATACCGACTTCGGCATGGGAATGAGCACGCCCGGATCGCCCTTCCACACCTGGCTCATGGGTCGGGCACTGGTCAGGCCGCCCAGCCAGACCTGCTGCGCGGAACTCTGTTGCGGCGAACTCTGCAGCCGCGGGCCGAACAGCGAACCACTTGCGGTTGCGGGCAGGTTGGGGTGATCTTTGGCGAAGTCCTTCGGCGTCATGTTGACCATCGGGATGTTGGTGAAGTCGACGCCGCCGATAGTCAGTTTCCAGGTGGTGCGGTCACCGGTCTGCCAGCTGTAGGTCGCGTCTCCTTCGTAGAAGGACTTGCGGTAGCGGTCGAACAGTTCCTGCGGGCTGAAGGGTTCCTTCGACGTCCAGGCGTCGATGTTGCCCGAGTCAACGATTTTCGAGTAGGCGGTGGCCTTGGTGGCGCTGCGTTGCCGGTACCACTCCGCGGCGATCCGGCTCGCATACACGCGGCGCAGATCGGCGTATTCGGGCGCGTGATTCACCTCGTCGACGATCTTCGGCAGGATCATGGTCCGGTACAGATCGTCGTTTTGGCGGGTGATTCCGGCGTCCTGGGCGGGGCAGCCGATGCCCGGCTTCAAGTCCATTCCCTCGATCTCGAGCTTCACATCAAGCGGGGCGTCCAGGATGTACATCGAGTCTCCCTGGGTGGACACGCTGGCCGGCAACGGGATGATCCACTTACGTTGCGGCGAAAAGCATTTGGAGCCTTTCAGCGCGTCCAGGAATTGGCGGCCGTCCGGCGTGGCGGGGTCGACGAGCTTCGCCGTGGCCTGCTTCATGGTGTAGTCGGCTTCCAGCAGGATCCGCCCGGCGTCGGTGCGACCGAACTGGGCGTCGATGATGCGGTCGGGTTCGTTCGGGTTGAGGTTCACCGTGAAGGCCGAGGTGGGCAGCGCCAGCCAGACGAAGAACGAATCGGAAGCCATGTAGGCGTTGGCATTTCCACCGAACGACGGTGCAGCGCCGGTTTGCGTATTGGCGGCGAAGGAGTACTGCACACCGTTGCCGTTCAGGTCGGTGTCGGAGATGTAGCGCAGCTGCAGCGTGGAGAAGTCGACGCCGCCGAGCACGCCACCGATCCCGCTGGTAACGGCACCAAGCCCGCTCGCGACGCCGCCGCCGATCCCGCTGGCCACGCCACCGACAATTCCCCCGGTCACCGCGCCGGCGATGCCGCTGACCAGCCCACCCGTGACGTTGGCCAAAACGGTGGCAGCGCCGCCCGTGGCGGCGCCGATGATGCCGGCGACGGTGTTGGCGGCCGTCACGCCCGCCAGCACTCCGGCGTCGACGATTGGACCGACAACGGCTCCCGGATTGATCGGCATCGGACCGGCCGCCTGCCTGGGCGTTTGCGGAGCCGGAACTGGTCGGGGCGCTTGCGGCGCAGGAACCGAACCGGGGGCCTGGGGTGCCGGGCCGGGCGCCTGCGGTGCCGGGGCGGGAGCTTGCTGCGCCGGGGCGGGCGCCTGCTGGCCCGGTGCGGGCGCCGGAGCCGAACCGGGCGCTTGCTGGCCCGGCGCGGGGGCCGGCGCCGAGACGGGCACCGACTCGGGCACCGACTCGGGGTCCTGGGCCGCCTGTTCAATGTCCATGTCGGCGTTGACCTGCCCGGAGACGAAGGCTTGTTCGATTGCCTGGGCCGGCGAGTCCGGAGAAGCGCCCGTAGTTTGATCGGCACCGCCGTTCACGGGGTTCTGCCCGCCGCTGGCGAGTACGGCTTTCCCGGACGGGTCGGGTACACCCACCGTCGGGTAATAGCGGACGAATAGCCGGTCGGATGCGCCCAGGCCTTGGCCGGCGGCAAGCATCGCTTGCAGCGTGGCCGGCGGCGGCTTGTCCGGGAAGATGTACACCACGCGACGGCCGGTCTGCTGCGCGATGCGTAGGAAGTCTTCGAGCTGCGCCTTGTCGACGGCCCCGGTCTTGATCTCGACGATTTCTTGATCGTTGTGGAAGTCAGGGCGGCGGTTGATCGAGGTGCCCTTGATCTTCCGGTTGCGGATGTATCCGTTCTCCGTCAACTTCAGCTCTTGATCGAGCGCGGTTTCGAAGCTGGTGCCGGTGTTGCGATTGTTGAAGGCGCGCACGTAAGCGTCGCGATAGTCCGCCCAGCTCAGTGGATTCGCCACGGCGGGGGCCCGTTGGTTCTGGTAGACCAGCCAGCTCTTGTAGAGGTGTTGTTCGGTGCCGGCTTTGTACTTGCCCCTGGTATTGATATCGATCAAAGCCGCGCGGCTCGGTGCGGGTAGCGCAGAGAGGCCATTGGCCGATGGAAAGGTATAGGTGAGCGGGGTCTTGCCCGGCGGCGGATCCTGGTCGGCGGAGTATCCGGGCAGTTTCGGTGCGGGATCCGCAATGGCCTGGCGCGTGGGCGTCAGCAGCGACGCCAACACCAGAACCAGGGCGGTCGCAACGACGCGACGCCAAATCAGCCAAACCCGAGCCATGTGCGGCCCTCCCCGTCGGACTTCGCGCTCGAAGGCGAAGCACAAGATGTCGCGATCCTAAGTGAGGTTGACGGGCTTGAGAATTCAGCCGACCCATTCGTCGTAGTACGCGCGGGTATCGCCGGGATCTTTATGCCTGACCATGGCGGAGAGCAGATGGTATGGCGCCGTGAAGCCGGCGTCGTCGTTGAGCTGAATCTTGAAGTTGGCGGTAATCGAATCGCCCTCGTCGGCGAAGTCGCGGTAGACCCATCGGGACGGATGGCCACGGCGCAGCATTTCGCCCAGGGTAATAGGAAGCGCCATCGACGAAGTCGGCATTGGCCGGAGCATGGAAAGCCTCGACCGTCGGCGTCACCTGCAGCACGAGGGCAGTGAGTCGGCCGATGCTGTCGGGACTGTAATCCCAGTTGCCACCGTTGCGGGCCGCCCAATCGGCGAAATGTTGCTCCTGGTGAGCCAGCCAGTCATCGAGCACCGTCGAGGGCGGCGGAGCATTGAACAGACCGTCCGCCAGGGTGCGCTCTTTGACCGGGGACCACCCAGGATGCGCCTCGGCATGATCCTGGACGACCTGCCGCCAGCGCCCGTACACGGCCACCAACACCGCACTCTCATCGGCCAACGCCTGCAGCAACAGATGCGTCGGCGACAACGCCTCCAGCCCCGATTCGGAGTCGGGGCGGATGATCGGAAAGCCCGTCGCATCGGGTTCGCCCGCACTGTCGATCCGCCAACGATGCTCAGATAGCCGCCGCCGCAGTCCGGGGTCATCAACCGCGACACCCGCGGGCGGCTCGGCGACCCAGTCCCACCGCCCACCACCGACACGCATCAAGGCCTCACCCAGATACGCCACCACCCCCGCGGTGAACGACTGATTTGCGTCCTCGAGCGCCTCAGCCGGATCGGCCAACCGATCGCGCGCCGCGGTCTCCAGCGCCGACAACGATGCCTCGGAATAATCCAGCGTGACCGATCCACCCAGATCGACATCGCCAGTCATGTCGATAAGCAAGTTGATCCGGTCCAACCACCAATCCAGCGGCCCACCCTCCACCGCACCCTCCCAATCGGCTCGGACGGCTTTCCAGCAGACTGCCCGGCGACGACGATGCGCCTCCTTGCAACGGTTTTCGCGCGCGATCTGTTGGATCAGCGGAGTGAAGTCAACCGACCCATTCGTCGTAGTAGGCGCGAGGACGCCCGAGGTCGCCACGCTCGAGCATGAATGACAGCAAATGGAACGGACCGGTAAAACCGGCATCGTCGGTCAGCTGAAGTTGAAAGTTCGCGGTGATCGGGTCGCCCTCGTCGCGAAACTCGCGGTACACCCAACGCGAGGGGCAGCCGCGCCGCAATATCTCGCCCAGGTAGTAACAGGCGCCGTCGACGAACTCGCGATTAGCCGGATCTCGAAGCGCGGCCACGGTCGGCGCTTTCCGCGATACGAGCTCGGTCAACCGGTTAATGCTGTCGGGACTGTAATCCCAGTTGCCACCGTTGCGGGCCGCCCAATCGGCGAAATGTTGCTCCTGGTGAGCCAGCCAGTCATCGAGCACCGTCGAGGGCGGCGGAGCATTGAACAGACCGTCCGCCAGGGTGCGCTCTTTGACCGGGGACCACCCAGGATGCGCCTCGGCGTGATCCTGGACGACCTGCCGCCAGCGCCCGTACACGGCCACCAACACCGCACTCTCATCGGCCAACGCCTGCAGCAACAGATGCGTCGGCGACAACGCCTCCAGCCCCGATTCGGAGTCGGGGCGGATGATCGGAAAGCCCGTCGCATCGGGTTCGCCCGCACTGTCGATCCGCCAACGATGCTCAGATAGCCGCCGCCGCAGTCCGGGGTCATCAACCGCGACACCCGCGGGCGGCTCGGCGACCCAGTCCCACCGCCCACCACCGACACGCATCAAGGCCTCACCCAGATACGCCACCACCCCCGCGGTGAACGACTGATTTGCGTCCTCGAGCGCCTCAGCCGGATCGGCCAACCGATCGCGCGCCGCGGTCTCCAGCGCCGACAACGATGCCTCGGAATAATCCAGCGTGACCGAGCCTCCCAGATCGACATCGCCAGTCATGTCGATAAGCAAGTTGATCCGGTCCAACCACCAATCCAGCGGCCCACCCTCCACCGCACCCTCCCAATCAGTCCTACAGCTTCGCCGTCAAGCGATGATCCGCGTCATTATCTCCCTCAAGAGGAGTCCGGACATGTCACGCTGGCATCCATCGACGCAGTGCCCGATAGTCGTAGCAACAAAAGTCGCAGAGGTGGGGATACATGAGCACGCGCCGCCACATCATCGTCAGCGGTGACAACGCGCTCGCGACAACGATTGCCGAGGAACTGAACCGCGCCGGTGCCACCATCGTCAAGCTGCACAGCGAGGAGCTCGTCGCCACCGATCTCGCCCGCGCGCACGCCATCGTCTGCGCCGGGGACGACGACGCGAAGAATCTCGAAATCGCCTTGCTGGCAAGGAAAGCGAATCCTCGTGTGCGCGTGGTCGCCCGACTGGGCAACGACGTGCTGCGCGGAGCGGTGGCCGCCGACAACGGTCCCGGGGCCATCCTGGACGTCGCCGACCTCGCGGCGCCGTCGGTCGTCGAAGCCTGTCTGGCGAGCAGCACCCACCCGGTCGAGGCGGCCGGCATCAAATTCCTGGTGTCGGGGGCCGAGGCGCCGCGCGACGCGACCCTTCGTGAGATCTACGGCGACCTGGCACCGGTGGCCGTGATCCACGGCGCGAACTCCGCGAGATCCGACGAGGTGGTGCCCTGTCCCGGACGAGATCACGAAGTGCGCAAGGGCGACTGGACCGCCATGATCGGCAGCGCCGACGAGCTGGCCGCGCGCGGCATCAAGACTCCCCGGCCGGCCGCGACCCGCTCACGCCAGTCATGGATGCGGCGGATTTCCGACGCCGCGCGGGCGATGCGCGACGACGTCAATCCCATGCTCTTCCCCGCAATGCTGCTCGCGCTCAGTCTGTTGCTCGCGTCGACGGTCGTCGTGCACTTCTCGTACACGCGGCCGCGACTGTCCTGGCTGGACGCGATGTACTTCACCGCGGAGACCATCACCACCGTGGGTTACGGCGAATTCACCTTCCTGCACCAGTCCGCGTGGCTGCGAATCTTCGCCGTCGCCTTGATGTTTTCCGGCGTAACCACCACCGCGCTGCTCGTCGCATTCCTGGCCGACTTGCTGCTGTCACGCCGCTTCCTGCAATCGGCCGGGGTTCGGCGCGCGCGCCATCTGCGCAACCACATCATCGTCGTCGGGCTGGGCTCGTTCGGCAGCCGCGTCGTCGGCGACCTGACCGCCGCCGGATATGACGTCGCGGTGATCGAACGCGACGAGAACAACCGATTCCTCTCCACCGCAGACGAACTCGACGTACCGGTGATCTTCGGGGACGCAACGCTGCGCCAGACACTCGAGGCGGCCCGCGTCGACCGCGCCCGGGCCGTCGCGGTGCTGACCCAGGACGACATGGTCAACATCGAGACCGGAATCGTGCTGCGCGAGATGCTGGGTCCCAGGGTGATGCCCGAGGTCAACCGGCCCGATGTGCCCATCGTGCTGCGCATCTACGACCGCGCCCTCGGCGATGCGGTGGCCAAGCGGTTCGGCTTTGAGAACGTTCGCTCGACCGTCGACCTGGCGGCGCCCTGGTTCATCGGTGCCGCGATGGGCCTGCAGGTGCTGGGCACGTTTTCGATCGGGCAGCGTTCGTTCATGGTCGGCGCGATGCACGTGGCGGCCGGCAGCGAACTCGACGGGCTGCGCATGTTCGAGATGTCCACCCAGACCCGGGTCATCGCGATCACCCGCCGGGACACCCCTGTCGAGCTGCACCCTCGTCGCGACGCCTGGCTGCGCGGCGGCGACACCGTCTATCTGGTGGGGCCGTATCGCGAGCTGCTGGAGACGCTGCGCAAGGGGCAGCCGCCCCAGGAGCCTGCCGCCGACGAGCGTCCGGTGGACAAAGCGGCGACCTAACGCTCAGCGCACCTGCGGGCCGAAGCGGATCGGCCACCGGATTCGTCCGGTGGCCGGCCGTGCCGGGCGCACCATCCGGCCAGCTCATGGCGGGCGGCGACGGTCACCGGATGCTCGTCGCCCAGCACCCGCGCCTCCTCGTCGACCAGCGCCTCCCACGCCGCGACCTCGTCCTTTACGCCGGCCAGGTCCGGGGCCCACAGCGTGAACATGTGCCGGGCCATCAGCAGGTGAACGTGGTCGTCGCCCAGCTTGTCGCGCAGCTCGCGGATCAACGGTTCGAGCTCGGCGACGGCCGTGGGGACGTCACCGGAGCGGCCCCGCCAGATCGCCAGCATCAACCGCGTGCCGAGGGTGTCGGCGTGGTCGTCACCCAGCACGCGCCGCCGCGCGGCGAGTACGTGTTCACCCTCGGCCAGCGCACCGACGAAATCGCCTATCTCCCAACGCTTCTCGGCGATTTTCTCGCGGGCGACCAGCACGCTCTCGTGTTCGGCGCCCAACACGCGCTGTTCGTCGGCGAAAAGCTGCGACCACTCGGCGAGCGCTGACAGCGACGGTTGTTGCCGGCCCGCCAGGAGGTGGCGGGCGGTCAGGGTGCTGAGGTGATCGCGCCCGAGCACCTCGACCAGGTCGGGGATCAATCGGGCGAACTCTTCGTAGGCGACGGCGTCGTCGCCGGCGCGCAGTTGCACGGTGGCCAGCGACACCTTGAGTTCCAGCACGGTGGGGTGCCGCTCGCCCAGCGTCGCCCGGCACAGGGTGACCAGCTCGTTCGCCTGCCGCGCGGCCCCGGCGTAGTCGCCGTTGCTCGCGCACTCGGTCATGAGCCCGGTCAGTACGGCTAGCGGGGCGGGCAGCTCCTGCTGCGTCATGCCGCTAATGAAATCGCCACCGCGTCGGCGCGGCAATTCACCCGATTTGACCTGCAGCGTTGCCGTAACTCTAGAGCCGTGCTGCCACGTCCGCGGCGCGACGAAGCTGATCGACATCCGAGCTGGTCGGGATCAGCTGGACCTCATCGGTGCCGATCTCGGCGAACCTGCGCAACACGTCGAGCAGCTCGTCCTCGCTGCCGGCCCAGCCGGTCATCGGTGCCATCGCGTCGACGTAGTCGGCCGGTATCCAGTTCATGTAGCGGCGCAGGTGACGGTGGATCTGGTCGCGGGACGCCTCGGGCGAGCCGAAGGCGAACCAGAACGAAGTGATCAGGTGGGGTTTGGGCTTGCCGGCCTGCGCCCAGGCCGCCCGGGTCACGTCGAACAGCTCGTTCTGCTTGGCCACGTCGAGGTCCAGGGTGGTGCCGGCCAGCCCGTCGGCCCACGCGGCCGCGCTGCGGATGGTTTTCGGTCCGATACTCCCGACGAACAGCGGCGGACCGCCGGGCTGCACCGGCGCCGGGCCGACCGGCAGCACCGAATCGGAGGTCTTCTCCCCCGCCCAGACCCGCTTCATCACCGCCACGCGTTCGGCCATGCCGCGCATCGTCTGCGTCGCCGGATCGGCGCCCACGGCGTGGTAGTCCTCGTGCCGACCGCCCACGCCGATGCCCACGGTGAGCCGGCCGCCGCTGAGCAGGTCGCCGGTCGCTAGCCCCTTGGCGAGCATCACCGGATCGTGTAGCTGCGGCACGATGACCGTGGTCAGCAGCCGCACCCGCTTGGTCCAGGCGGCCAGCGCACCCAGCAACGTCAGGTTGTCCGGGTTGTCGAACGCGATGCGCTCACCCCAGCACAGCGACGAGAACGGCCCCTCGTCAATGGCGCGCGCCCAGGTCTCGAGCACGGTCGCATCCAGATCCGGCTCCATCACCGGCATGGTCATCGCAATCTGCACGACGGCGATTTTGGCATGTTTCTAATGCAGCCCATCAGTGGAACCATGGACCGAGTGGCGTTCACCAGTAGTTCCATCGCGCATGTCCGGCTGACCGTGACCGATATCGAGCGGTCGCGGCAGTTCTACGAGAGCGTGTTCGGCTGGCCGGTTTTGATCGAGGTCCCCGACAACGCCGATGAACCCACCCGCAACCAGTTGAGCTTCCTGTACGGCGGCGTGATCTACGACCTCGGCGGCACGCTACTCGGTCTGCGCCCGGTGGCCGCGGACCGCTTCGACGAGGATCGCGTCGGCCTCGACCACATTGCCTTCCGGCTCGCCAGCAAAGACGAATTGGATTCGGCGGCAGCACATCTCGACGAACTCGGTGTCGGTCATGAGCCGGTCAAAGACATCGGACCGTCCTACATCCTGGAGTTCCGTGACCCCGACAACATCGCCCTCGAGCTAACCGCGCCGAAATAGCGCGGCGTTGTCGCGCCCGGCGGACGGTGGTTGACTGGAAAGAACTATGACCATCAGTTTCAACCACACCATCGTCGCGTCACGCGATAAACGAGAATCAGCCGAGTTCCTCACCGAGCTGTTCGGCCTGCCCAGCCCAAAGCCCTTCGGCCACTTCATGGTCGTCGAACTCGAGCACGGTGTAAGTCTCGACTACGCCGACGCCCCGGAAGGCGCGGACATCCCGCGCCAGCACTACGCGTTCCTGGTGTCCGAGCAGGAGTTCGACGCCATCTACGCCAGGATTTCCTCACGCGGGCTGCAGCACTGGGCCGATCCGGGCGCCAACCGTCCCGG
>NZ_LZMG01000292.1:0-6427 GCF_001673615.1 Mycobacterium sp. 1245499.0 | reverse complement strand
GGACCCAGCCGCGAGCGCGACGGCTCCGGCGCCGCCGGGTGGGTGGGGTCGTGCGGCGGCCGCGGTGCCGCGGCGACCAGGCTGGCCGCCACGGGCGGGCGCGCGGGCCGGCCGTTCAGCGTGGGCCGCTTGCGCTCGTCGGGCAGGTCGATCTCACCCAGCCCGATCTTGTTCTGCAGGCGCCGGGCCCAGCGCGGCGCCCACCAGCAGTCGTCGCCGAGCAGCTTCATCACCGACGGCACCAGGAACATCCGCACGATGGTGGCGTCGAGCAGCAGCGCCGCCATCAGGCCGAAGGCCAAATATTTCATCAACACCAGGTCCGAGAACACGAACGAACTGGCGACCACGGCCAGCACCAGGGCGGCGGCCGTGATCAGGCGCCCGGTGGTCGCGGTGCCGATCCGGATGGCCTCGGCGGTGGACATACCGCGTTCACGCGCCTCGACCATCCGCGAGACGAGGAACACCTCGTAGTCGGTGGCCAGCCCGAAGCCGACGGCGACGACCAACGCGATCACCACCACCATCAGCGGCGTCGGCGTGAAATTCAGCACCCCGGACAGGTGACCGTCGACGAAAATCCACGTCAGGATGCCCATCGTCGACCCCAGCGTGAGCGCGCTCATCAGCACCGCCTTGATCGGCAGCACCACCGAGCCGAACGCCAGGAACATCAGCAGCAGCGTCGCGCCCAGCAGCAGCACCAGCATCAGCGGCGCCTTGGCGAACAGGCTGTGGATGCTGTCCTGCTCGAGTGCCGGCGTGCCGCCGACATACAGGTTCAGGCCCTTCGGCGGGTTCACCGCCCGCAGTTCAGCGATCTTCTTTTCGGCGTCATTCTTGTTGAGCAGGCCGTTCTGGATCACCCGCACCGAGCCGTCCTTGGGCACCGTGGTCCCGTTCGGGCCGGCGACGCAGGGGTTCCCGGCGATGGTCGGACACGGCCGTTCCTGCCAGGTCTTGTCGGTGAAACCGCCGATCGAGGAAATCCGGTTGCGGATGTCGGCGACCTGCTGGTCGGTCACCTTGCTGTGGTTGTCGCTCTGGATCACCACGGTCAGCTGCTCGGTGCGGTAGCCGGGGAACTGCTTGTCGAAGTGCTCCTGCGCCAGGCGCACGGGGTTGTCGGGCGGCAGGTACTTCTCGCTCATCCCGCCGAACGACAGGTTGCCCAGCGGGATGACCAGCAGGATCATGCCGACCGCGATCGGGATGGCGAACGCCAGCGGCTTTTTCATCACCCAGTTGACCAGCTTGCCCCAGAAGCCGGCCTCGACCTCTTCGCGCGTCTTGGTCTTCTGCAGCCGGTCGGCCAGCCAGTTCAGATAGGCCCGCGAGTACTTCCAGTTCCGCAGGAACGGCACCCGGAACGCGGTCCGCACGCCCAGCGCGTCGACGTGGCGGCCGAGGATGCCCAGGCAGGCCGGCAGGAAGGTGATCGACAGCAAGGCGGCGAGACCCACCGCGGCGAAGATCGCGTAGGTCAACGAGTGCACGAAGCCCTGCGGAAGCACCAGCAAGCTGGCGCTGGAGGCGATGATCAGCACCGCGGAGAAGGTCACGGTGCGCCCGGCCGTCATCACGGTTCTTCGCACCGCGGCCTCGGTGTCGTAACCCTCGGCGATCTCCTCCCGGAACCGGCTCACCACGAATAGCCCGTAGTCGATCGCGATGCCCAGGCCGATCAGGGACACCACCGGCTGGGCGAAATAGTGCACGGGCCCGAACACGGCGACCAGCCGCAGGATGCCCAGCGAGCCGGCGATGCTCAGGCCGCCCACGATGGCCGGCAGGCCGGCGGCGACCGCGCCCCCGAAGACGAGGAACAGGACCACCGCCACCATCGGCACCGCAAGGACCTCCATGCGGCGCTGGTCGGTGGCGATGGTGCCCGTCAGGGCGTTGGCGATCGGCTCGAGACCGGCGAGTTGCACGGTGCCGCCGTTGAGCTTCTGCAGATCCGGGGCGATGGCCTTGTAGTTGTTGAGGATGCTGTCGTCGTCGTCACCCTTCAGCGGGATGGACACGAAGGTGTGCTTCCTGTCCTCGCTCACCATCCCCTTGATCACCGGGTTGGTGCTGTCGGGCGCCGCAAGCCAGCCGGCCCACCCGACGACCTGGTCGGGGTGATCGGTCTTGAACTTGTTGAGCTCGGCGACGAGCTTGTCCCGCCACGCCGCGTCATCGACCGTTTTTCCGTTGGGAGCGGTGAAGGTGGCCACCACGTGGCTGGTGCGGTCGCGGCCGTAGGTCTGGTCGCCCAGCACCGACGCCTTCACCGATTGGCTGCCGTCGTCGTAGAAGCCGCTCTGTGTAACATGCTTGCCCAGGCTGATTCCGAAGACGCCACCCAGCAGACACAGAGCTACCGTGACCCCGATCACGATGTACCGATACCGGTACACAGTTCGACCCCACCAGGCGAACACGCAAGCTCCTTACTGGATCGTTAACGACCCGCGCGGCATCTTTCGGTTTTTCAAGCCAGTGTCACACACGCGCGGTCAACAGCGCGGACAGCGGCCGGAACGGCTGCAGCCACGCTCCCTGGTCAGGCAGCGAATCTAGGCCGATCCGCGGCAACGGTTCCCGGAAGACACCAGCGATATCCTCCAGATCAACGAAGTCCAAGGTATCCGACGCTAGCGCCCAACTCGCATGTTCGCGAAATCCGATCACCTGGACGCTGACCCCGGTTCGGGCGATGTCCTCCAGCGGGTGGCGAAAAGCCTGACCGTCCGCGGAGGCCACCACCAGCGCCGCCAACCCCTCGGTGCGCCGCAGTTCGATGTGGGCCAGCATGTCGCGGTCGACGTCGCTGTCCTCGTCGATCTTCGGCTTGGCGAACACCGCGAACCCCACGTTACGGAGCGCGTCCACCCAGGGCCGGACGACATCGGCGCTGCCCGGCGCGATGTTGGTGAAGACGGTGGCCTCGGGTTCCACCACGACGCCGGGGCAGGTGGCGCTGACCTCGGCCGTGCGCGCCAACAACCAGCGTCCCAGGGCGTCGAACCGCGGGCGCTCCAGAGCCGTCGGGCGCCGGCCCAGGATGGAGCCCAGGCCCATGTCGAGGTTGGGCGCGTCCCACACCAGCAACACCCGTCCCCCCGGGGGAGGGAAGTCGCCCAACGCGTCGCCGGTCAGCACCGCCGGCGGCGCGACGGGTTCGGCCCCCGCCGCGGTCTCTTCGGTCAGGCTCATGGTCATCGCCTACTCATCGTCTAAGCCAAATGAACTCGGTGACGGCGCTGCCCGCTTCTTGAGCCTTCGTCTCGTACTTGGTGGTCGGGCGCGTGACCGAAATCGCCAGCGCATCGTCGGGATCGGCCGGGCGCAGCCGGGGTTCGCCCGCGCCGACCTCGGCGACGTGCTCGGCGTAGCCGGCGTGGTCCGTCGCAACGTGCAGGACACCACCAGGGAGTAGCCGGTCGGCTATCAAGCCAATCGTGCCCGGCTGTAGGAACCTGCGTTTGTGGTGCCGCGCCTTCGGCCACGGGTCGGGGAAGAAGACGCGCACCCCGGTCAGCGACGCCGGCGCGATGAGGCGTTGCAGGACGTCGACGGCGTTGCCGCGGATCAGCCGGATGTTGCTCACCTTGTCGCGGTCGATCCCGCACAGCAGCTGCGCCAGCCCACGCCGGTAGACCTCCACCGCGACCACGTCGATGCCGGGCTCCTCCTTGGCCATCGCCAACGTGGATGTGCCGCTGCCGCAACCGATTTCGAGCACCACCGGCGCCTGGCGCCCGAACCAGGCGCGGGTATCCAGCGGGGGTTCGGGGTCTTCGGGTTCGTCGGCCGCGGCGCCTATCGACAGGCCGAGCTCGGGCCAGCGGCGTTCCCAGGTCTGGCGCTGGGCATCGGACAGGGCCGCTCGCCGGGCCCGGAACGCCGTGGCGGGGAGGTAGCGCTGGTCGGGGCGGTCCGAGTCCCCCGAGGGCGTGTCAGCAGACATCGCCACCCCGCGCTGCGCATGCATTTGTCCATGGTGGCCTATAAACCTCGGATGTAGCCGCCCCTGGTCCGGATTGATACCCAACAGTTGCCTTGACCTGGTAACTGATTAACAGTGGCTCGCTTCTTCGTGACGCGGGTGCCACCATTCGGTGGGACCGCTCGGCCTCGGCGCAGCACGCAGTAGTTTCGACGCGGCCGGGACGCTGGTCATCCGGACCGAACAGGCGGGATATGAGGGGACAAGGACACCAGACTTTCGTCGGCGAGCTGGCGCGGTTTGCCGCCGGCCAGGTCGACCCACGCGTGGCGGCGATCGTGCAGCGCACCGCCGCACCGCTGCGCGTGGTTGTGGGCGGCCGCCGGGGGGTCGGCTGCCGCACCGTGCGCCGCGCGCTGGACGGCGCGGGACGCGCGGCGGGCATCGCGGTGGTGGACCCCGAGACCGATGGCGAGGCGGACGTGCTGGTCCGCGTGCTCGCGGAGGTGGTCAAGCCCGAGGACACCCAGGCGATCGGCCAGGCCGCAGCGGCCGGTCGCCCGGTGCTGGCGGTGCTGAACAAGGCCGATCTGGCGGGCTCGCTGTCCGGCCGGGGTGACGGGCCCGTCGCGGCGGCGCGCGCGAGGTGCACCGAGCTCTCGGCGCGCGTCGGCGTGCCGATGGAGCCGATGACCGGGCTGCTTGCGCTCACCGCGCTCGACGACCTGGACAGCACCCTGTGGACGGCGTTGTCGGCGCTCGCCGCCCACCCCGGCGCCACCGCCTGCTTCGAGGGCTCCTTCGCCGGATTCTTGGGCGCCGACGTTCCGGTGCCGACCGACGTGCGCCACCGCCTGCTGGAGACCCTCGACCTGTTCGGCACCGCGCTGGCGGTCGCCGCCTTCCGGCAGGGCCGGACCCCGGCCCAGGTGCTGACCCTGCTGCACCGGATGAGCGGCGTCGACGGCGTGCTGGCCAGGATCGGCGTGCTGGGCGCCGCGGCGCGCTATCAGCGGGTGCGCGACGCCGTCACCGAACTCGAGGCGCTGGCCGCCGGGGGCGGCGCGCTGGGCGAGCGCATCAGCGGGTTCCTGTCCCGCGACGACACCGTGGTCGCGCGGATGGCGGCCGCCGTGGACCTGGCCGAGGCGGCCGGGCTCGACCCGGGCGGCCACCCGGGTCGCGGCGCTCGTCGTGATCCGGCCGCGCACCTGCCGCGGGCGGTGCGCTGGCAGCGCTACAGCCGCGCCTCGGCCAGCGAATTGCATCGCGCGTGCGGCGCGGACATCGCCCGGGGATCGCTGCGGTTGTGGTCCCAGTCCTGCGCCTCGTTGCCGGGGGATTCCTGGTGAGCGGCGACGCGAGCGACGATCCCGTCGCCGCGGTGGACGCACTGGTGGCGGCCGCCGGGCCGGGGCTGGACCCGCCGGCCATTCAGCGCCGCGACGCCGTGCTGGTGACCGGCCCCTGGATGGCCGGGGTCACCGCGGTCGCCGATGCGCTGCGCAAGCGGCTCCCGCAGCACACGTTCGTCGAGTCGGCGGATCTGGGCCCGGGCGAGGTGCCGATCGCGGTGGTGTTCGTCGTGTCCGCGGCGGCAAACCTGACACCGTCCGACTGCACGCTGCTGGACGCCGCGACCGAGCACACCGACGCGATCGTCGGGGTGGTGTCCAAGATCGACGTGCACCTGAACTGGCGGGACATCGTCGCCGCGAACTGCGACGCGTTGGGGACGCATGCGGCGCGTTATGCCCGGGCGCCCTGGGTGGGCGCGGCGGCCCTGCCCGACCTGGGCGACCCAGACGTCGACGACCTGGTCGCGGCCGTCTCGGCGCAGCTCGACGACCCCGACCTGGCACGGCGAAACAGGTTGCGGGCGTGGGAATCCCGGCTGGAGACGATGGCGCGGCGGTTCGACCGCGAGGTCGAGGGGTCCGGCCGGCGGGCCCGGGTCGAGGCGCTGCGCGAAGAGCGCAGCACCGCCCTGCAACAGCGGCGCCAGGCCAAAAGCGAGCGCACCATCACGCTGCGCGGTCAGATCCAGCAGGCCCGGGTGGCGCTGTCGCACTCCGCGCGCAACCGGTGCGCGTCGGTGCGCACCGAACTGCAGGAGCACGCGGCGGGTTTGTCGCGGCGCAACATGCCGGGCTTCGAGACGGACGCCTACGAGGCGCTAGAGGAGGTGGTCGCCGAGGTCAGCCGCGACACCGACCTGAAGCTCGCCGAGGTGGCGCAGGCGGTGCACGTGCCGATGGAACTGCCGCCGCTCGAGCAGCTGCCCAAGGTCGATGCGGCGCCGCCACCGCTGAAATCGCGCCGGCAGGAAACCTGGCTGATGGTGGTGCTGGGCGTCGGGTTCGGACTCGGGGTGGCGCTGACCTTGAGCCGGCTGATGAGCGGCGTGGCCTCGCGGCTGAACCCGGCGCTGGCCGTCGTCGCGGCCCTGGCGTGCGTGGCGATCTCGCTGGCGCTCACCTACATGGT
>NZ_LZMG01000291.1:0-2045 GCF_001673615.1 Mycobacterium sp. 1245499.0 | reverse complement strand
CACCCGGACCCGAACCACTTGGGCCGCAACGCATCCCAATGCCAGGGCCTGAGCCCGCGCGGTGGCGGCGACGGCGGCCGAGTCGGGTTGCAGCCCGTGGTCGACGACCACCGCCGTGGTGGGCCGCAGCCGGGCGGCCACGGCGGTGAGGGCCAGGGAATCGGGTCCGCCGGACAGCGCCACGCACCACGGATCGTCGGTGGCGAGGTGGGTCTTGGCGAACGCCTCGACAGCCGCACGCAGCTGTTCTACAGCACCCTGTCGATCCATCGCTGGGGTTCTTCGATCTCGATGGGCAGCGGGAGCGTCTCGGGGCCGGTCCAGATGGCGTTGAACCGGGCCATGCCCACCTGGCCCACCACGTGGTCGACGAACGCCTTGCCGCGGGTGTACTGGCTGAGCTTGGCGTCGAGTCCCAGCAGCGCGCGCAACAACCGCTGCAGTGGCGGTTGCTTGCGGTGGCGGCGCTCGTCGAACCGGCGGCGGATGGTGGCCACCGACGGCACCGCCATCGGCCCGACGGCGTCCATGACGTGGTCGGCGTGGCCCTCCAGCAGGGTGCCGAGCACCAGCAGCCGGTCCAGCGCCTGCCGTTGCGGTTCGGACTGCACCGCGCGCACCAGGCCGAGGATCCCCGCCGAGTTGGCGTCGGATTCCGGGGCCCCGCTGCCGCGGTTGCGGGCGTATTCGGCCAGCCGGCCGATCACCTGCCCCATGTCCTCCCCGGCGTCGCGGGTCAACAGGCCAAGCGCTTGCGACATGTAATCGGGCAGCCACGGGTTGGCGGTGAACTGCACGCGATGGGTCACCTCGTGCAGGCACACCCACAGCCGGAAGTCGGACGGCTCGATGCGAAGCTGCCGCTCGACGGCGAGGACGTTGGGATACACCAGCAGCAGACAGCCGGTCCGGGCGCCGTCAGCGGCGGCGAACGGGTCGTATTGGCCGAGGATCCCCGAGGAGACGTAAGCCAGGACGGCGCCCGTCTGCGCGCCGGTGACGCGGCCGGTGAAAAAGCCGCGCGGCTTCTCGGCGCCGTTCATCATCACCCGCATCGACTCGGTGGCCGCGGCGATCCAATCGGGGCGGTCGACGATGCGGGCGGCCGGCACATGGCCCCTGTCAAAGCCGTCGGTGATCAGGCCGGTGACGTCACGCACCAGCGGTTCGGCCTTGACCGACGAGGTGGCGAGTTCGTCGATCACCTGGCGGCGGGTGTAGTCGCTGGACGGCGGGCCGGGCCTGGCCAGCCGCCGACCCACCGTGGCCGCGAACCGCCAGTCGACCGCGGTGCCCAGCGTCAGCTCCGACGCCGGCGTCATGAGCACCCACAGGACCACAGCCGGGTCGCCAGCGCGTCCATCACGTTGCGGCCGTTCGGGCCGGCGTTGTTGGAGATGAACGCGAAGGTGAGCACCCGGCCGCTGCGGTCGGTGAGCACCCCGGCCAGCGCGTTGATGCCGGTCAGGGAGCCGGTTTTGGCCCGCAGCCAGCCCGCCGGCCCCTGGGCCGTGGAGGCATCGGTGAAGCGATCGGCCAGCGTCCCGCTACCGGCGGCGATGGGGAGCAGGTCCAGCAGCGCCCGCAGCGACGGCTGGTCGGGCCCGGCCGCCGCCTGCAGCACGCCGTCGAGCGTCTTGGCCGTCAACCGGTCGTCGACCGAGAGTCCACTGGAATCCAGCAGCACCACGCCCGCGGTGTCGACGTGGGCGGTGGTCAGCCGGTTGGTCACCGCGTCGGCGGCGCCGGCGAAGCTGCGCGGCCGGTTGATCGCCGCCGCCACCTCGCGGGCGATGCTCTCGGCCAGCACGTTGTCGGAGTGGTCCATCATCTCGGACAGCCGCTGGACCAGCGGCGCCGACTGCACCACCGCCAGCTGCCGGGCTCCCGACGGCGCGGTGGCGATCGTCACCGCGTTGGGGTCCAGGCCCAGCGCCTTGGCCAGCTCCCGGCCGGCGTCCAGGGCCGGGGTGCGGGACCGCCGCGAGTTGACCGTGCTCGGCTGGATGCGTCCGGCGTCGATCATCACCGACTCGATCGGCGCG
>NZ_LZMG01000290.1:0-4665 GCF_001673615.1 Mycobacterium sp. 1245499.0 | reverse complement strand
CCCCCCGCCCCAGACGCTCCGCCGCCGCCGGCTCCGGACGCTCCGCCGCCGCCGGCTCCGGACGCTCCGCCGCCGCCGGCTCCGGACGCTCCGCCGCCGCCGGCTCCCGATGCTCCGCCGCCGCCGGCTCCGGACGCTCCGCCGCCGCCGGCTCCCGACGCTCCGCCGCCGCCGGCTCCCGACGCTCCGCCGCCCGGCCCGGATGTCCCGCCGCCTCCTGCCCACCGCGCCTACAGCGTGAACTGGGATGCCATCGCGCAGTGCGAGTCGGGTGGCAACTGGGGCATCAGCACCGGTAACGGCTTCTCCGGTGGACTGCAGTTCACCCCGAGCACCTGGCACGCCAACGGCGGCAGTGGCTCCCCGTCCGGCGCGAGCCGCGAGGAGCAGATCCGGGTGGCCGAGAACGTGCTGCACTCGCAGGGCATCGGCGCTTGGCCGGTCTGCGGACGCCGCGGCTGAGCCGACACCCACGCGACGGCTGACATACATATAAGAAGTGCCGGGCCCGGTGGCCTGGCACTTCTTAGCTCCAGCGGTTGGGGCCCCAGCGTCGGGTAGCGTCGGGCCCGTGACCGCAACGCCGCGCGAATTCGACATTGTGCTGTATGGGGCGGGGGGCGGCGGGGCGTCCGGCGCGGGCCCGGCGACCGGCGCGTTCGGGTCGAAACCCACCGCTTCCGGGTCCGCGTGAGCGGTGGCGGATGGGATGGTCACGAGCGTGCCCGTGACCGCGGCAAGAATGAGCGTCTTTCGGACGTTCTTCAAGTCGTCTTCCTTTCACTGCGCGCGCGCCAAAGCAAGCCCACGGAGGTGGGCCGAAGCTATTGGTTGATGCCTGCTTTGAAACGTGCCGTCTTGGTCAGGCACGGCAGCGGCGGGCCAAGTCTGCCCGGCGGGTCTTACCCACCGACCACGGTCGGGCTTTCGCCGTCCGTAGCGCCGCTCAACACGCGGATCCGTAGATTCAATTATCTGATTACTTTTCCGTAACCCGTTGTGGGCTAACAGGGACCGTAGAAGACCTCGGCGCGTTCGTCATCTTCAGAAATCGGATATCTCATTTCGATAACGGGCCGATCACGCCGCGGTACCGGGGTCATTTATGCAGGTCATCCGTGACTTTTGTCGATCGCGCTTCCGACGGCGTAGGCAAATGAATCGTGAGCCGAATCACCTGTGTTTTGTGAGCTGGCGCACGTTTATTTGCCGTGTTCGTCCGATTCGCAAGCGCTTTCAACCATCCGAGCCGCCGCGGCAGGCGGCGCAGCGTACCGCATCTTGTGCCGGCTTCAACGTTCCCACGCCACGGGCGCCGATCTAAATAGCTGAAGGCGCTGAATTCAATTGCGTACCAGGTTGATCCGATGACCAGCCGACGGGGGGCGGTCGGGTTGGATCCGCATGCGTAGGCTTGCGTATTGCTTTGTCCGACGGAATGCTTCATTCAATTAGGCAGAGCCACAACAACTCTCGCCACTATTCTGCCGAACCATGGGGGCATCGACACCGAGCACCGCCGACCGGAAGAGCGCGCGGGATTCGAACGAATCAAATTTGCCGGAAATACCGTATCCGCCATGACGAAGGCACCCGCGAATGGCGCCGTCACCCCGTCAGGTGCTCGCGAAATATCCGCAAATCACCGCTGCCCCAACAGATCACGGGAACTCGGTGCGTGACGACATGGATGCCGCGCCCCATCGCCGGGGTCTCACCACACGACAATTGCGCGACTATTCATCGGGTATTTCGGAAAGGCGATTGCCGAATTTAGCGGGAAGGCGAATGATTGCCCGCGTCGAATTGTCGAAAAGCGGCGGCCGAGCGCCGCCGCTCGGCTCAGCCGCGGGACTGCGCCAGCGCGAGCAGGTCGCTCTCGGTGTTGACGTTGGCCAGGAAGCGCGATTCCGGCAGCACGATCTGCTGGGCGTCGGAGGCGTCGATCAGGGCACGCATGGAGCGAGCGCCGCCGGCCACCAGGCCGCTGATCCGCTCGGCCAAATCGGTGCGGTAGACGGCGGCGAGGTAGTGGCTGCGGCCGTCCCACGGCAGCACGATCTCGGCGTTGGTCTCGCCGGCCAACTGCACCAGCTCGTCGATCAACTCCGCGGACAGCAGCGGCATATCGACGGCGCAGACGAAGGCGTACCGGGCGCCCGCCTCGGCGGCCGCCCGCAGCCCGCGTCCGGTCGCCGGCAGCGGCCCCTGGCCGCGCACCTCGTCGCGGATGACCTGCGCCTGCACCGCGGGCAACGGTTGCCCCGGCGCGGCCATCACGAACAGCGGCTCGCAGCGCTGCGCGAGAACCCCGGCGACGTATTCGAGCAGCGTGGCGGCGCCACCCGGGCCGGGCAAGGTGGCCTTGTCGCGGCCCATCCGCCGCGATTCGCCGCCGGCCAGCACGATGCCCGCCAACGACCCTGCCTTTTCTGTGTTGTCGGGCACCTGGTCGCCCACGTCAGTCGACGGTCCAGGTGTCGCGCCCGCGCAACAGCGATTGCAGCGCGGCGGTGTCGAACGGCTTTGCCGACTGGGCCGCCTGGACCTGCGAACGCGCCGCGTCGTCATAGGTCGGCCGGCTGATGTCGCGGAAGATGCCCAGCACGGTGTGTTCGAGGTTCTGGTCCGACAACCGGGACAGGGCGAAGGCGTAGGCCGAGTTGTCGCTGTGCGCGTCGTGCACCACGATCTCGTCGACCGACACGTCGGCGGTCTTGGCCACCTCCAGCCCGAAGCCGGACTTCACCACGCAGTATTCGCCGTTGGCGCCGAACACAATCGGCTCGCCGTGGCGGACGTTGATGACCCGCTCCTCGGAACCTTCCTTGCGCAACGCGTCGAACGAGCCGTCGTTGAAGATCGGGCAGTCCTGCAGGATCTCGACGACGGCGGCGCCGCGATGCCCGGCGGCGGCGCGCAGCACCTCGGTCAGTCCATTGCGGTCGGAGTCCAGCGCGCGGCCGACGAAGGTCGCCTCGGCGCCCAGGGCCAACGAGACCGGGTTGAACGGGTGATCCAGCGATCCCATCGGGGTCGACTTGGTGACCTTGCCGACCTCCGACGTCGGCGAGTACTGCCCCTTGGTGAGGCCGTAGATCCGGTTGTTGAACAGCAGGATGGTGATGTTGACGTTGCGGCGCAGCGCGTGGATCAGGTGGTTGCCGCCGATCGACAGGGCGTCGCCGTCGCCGGTGACCACCCACACCGACAGGTCCTCGCGGGCCAGCGCCAGGCCGGTCGCGATGGCCGGTGCGCGGCCGTGGATCGAGTGGAAGCCGTAGGTCTCCAGGTAGTACGGGAACCGGCTCGAGCAGCCGATGCCGCTGATGAACACGATGTTCTCGCGGCGCAACCCGAGGTCGGGCAGGAAGTTGCGGATGGTGTTGAGGATGACGTAGTCACCGCAGCCCGGGCACCAACGGACCTCTTGGTCACTGGTGAAGTCCTTGGACTTCTGCGGATGGTCCTGCGCAGACAACCTGGGGACCCCGTCGTTTTTGGTCAACTTCGCGGTCACACCGAGGTCTTTGCCGGCCAGGTTGCCGATCAGGTCAGTCACGAGCGTCGCTCCTCCTCATCGCTTCGCTCTGCATTGGCGCCGGCACCATCATGCGCCGGCCCCAACCGTTGCTGCCGCCATTCTGGCGACCATCGTCTTGTCGTTCTCGACTTCGGCCAGCGTCCCGCCCAGCGCGGCGCGGATGACCCGGCCGATCTCGTCGGCCAGGAACGCGACGCCTTGCACCTTGCTGACCGATTGCACGTCCACCAGGTACTTGCCCCGCAGCAGGAACGCCAGTTGGCCCAGGTTCATTTCCGGCGCGACCACCTGCGGGTAGCGCCGCAGCACCTCACCCAGGTTGGCCGGGAAGGGGTTCAGGTAGCGCAGGTGGGCGTGGGCCACCTTGATGCCCTTGCGCCGCGCGCGCCGGCACGCTTCACCGATCGGACCGTACGAGCTGCCCCAGCCGATCAGCAGCAGCTCGGCGTCGCCGGTCGGGTCGTCGACCTCCAGATCGGGGACCGAGATCCCGTCGATCTTGGCCTGGCGCAACCGGACCATGAGGTCGTGGTTGACCGGCTCGTAGGAGATGTTGCCCGAGCCGTTGGCCGCTTCCAGGCCGCCGATGCGGTGCTCGAGACCCGGGGTGCCGGGGACGGCGAACTGCCGCGCCAGCGTCTCGGGGTCGCGGGCATAGGGCTGGAAAGGCTCGTCGGGCTTGGCGAACGTGTGCGTGATGCGTGGCAGCGTGCTGACGTCCGGAATGCGCCACGGCTCCGACCCGTTGGCGATGGCGCCGTCGGACAGCACGATCACCGGGGTGTGGTACGACACCGCGATGCGCGCCGCCTCGAGCGCGGTTTCGAAGCAGTCCGAGGGTGAGCGCGGGGCCAGCACCGCGACCGGCGACTCCCCGTTGCGGCCGAACAACGCCTGCAGCAGGTCGGCCTGCTCGGTCTTGGTGGGCAGGCCGGTCGAAGGGCCGCCGCGCTGGACGTCGACGACGAGCAACGGCAGCTCGGTCATCACGGCCAGCCCGAGGGCTTCGGACTTCAGCGAGATGCCCGGACCCGACGTGGTGGTGACGCCCAGCGCGCCGCCGTACGAGGCGCCGATGGCGGCACAGATGCCACCGATCTCATCCTCGGCCTGGAAGGTGA
>NZ_LZMG01000289.1:0-9381 GCF_001673615.1 Mycobacterium sp. 1245499.0 | reverse complement strand
CGCATCGACCCGGTCGCCCTGCACCACTACATGAGCTTCCACTCGGTGGTGCCCGCGCCGAACACCATCCTGCGCGGCGTCCGCAAGGTGCCGCCCGCCTCGCTGGTCGCCATCGAGCCCGACGGCCGGCGTACCGTTACCACCTACTGGGCCCCCGACTTCACCCGGCACTCCGACCGCGCGGATTGGTCGGAGCGCGACTGGGAAGACGCGGTGCTGTCCACGCTGCGGTTGGCGGTCAAGCGCCGCCTGGTCGCGGACGTGCCGGTCGGTTGCCTGTTGTCCGGCGGCGTGGACTCCAGCCTGATCGTGGGTTTGCTCGCCGAGGCCGGCCAGCACGGGTTGTCGACGTTCTCCATCGGCTTCGAGTCCGCCGGCGGCGTCAAGGGCGACGAATTCCAGTACTCCGACATCGTGGCCCAGCGCTTCGAGACCGACCACCACCAGATCCGCATCGAGACCGACCGGATGCTGCCCGCCCTGGACGGGGCCATCGGCGCGATGAGCGAGCCGATGGTCAGCCACGACTGCGTCGCCTTCTATCTGCTCAGCCAGGAAGTGGCGCGGCACGTCAAGGTCGTGCAGTCCGGCCAGGGCGCCGACGAAGTGTTCGCCGGCTACCACTGGTATCCGCCGATGGGCGATCCGGCCGCCGCCACCCTGGACGGCGCCGTCGCGCAGTACCGGGGCGCCTTCTTCGACCGCGACGCGGCCGGGGTGCAGGCGCTGGTCGGATCGGGCATCGTCGCGGCCGGCGACCCCAGCCTGCGGTTCGTCACCGAGCACTTCGCGCAGGCCGGCGCCGAAACCGGGATCGACCGCGCGCTGCGGCTCGACACGACGGTGATGTTGATCGACGATCCGGTGAAGCGGGTGGACAACATGACGATGGCGTGGGGGCTGGAGGGCCGGGTCCCGTTCCTCGACCACGAGCTGGTCGAGCTGGCCGCGACCTGCCCGCCGGAGCTCAAGATCGCCCACGAAGGCAAGGGCGTCCTGAAACAGGCTGCGCGACGGGTGATTCCGGCGGAGGTCATCGACCGCCCCAAGGGCTACTTCCCGGTCCCGGCGCTGACCCACCTCGAAGGCCCGTACCTCGACATGGTCCGCGACGCTCTGTACGCGCCCACCGCCAAGGAGCGCGGCCTGTTCAACACCGACGCGGTCGACGCGCTGCTGGCCAACCCCAACGGCAAGCTGACCCCGCTGCGCGGCAACGAGCTCTGGCAGATCGCGCTGCTCGAGCTTTGGCTGCAGCGCCACGGTGTCACCGGCCCGGTTGCATGACCATGGCCGATCCGTCCGGCGACCACACCGAGGCGATCACGCTCGGTCTGCACGACGCATCCCCGCCCGAGCTGGTCGATGCGATGGCCAAAGACGTCGAGCTCGAATTGGGTTGGGGCCGACTGATTTTCGGGCAGACCTTCGCCAATTCCCAGCAGCTGGTCGAGGCCCTGCGCCGCGAGGGGCCCGGCCGGCGCGACATCTGCATCTACGCCCGCGAATCTCACGTGGTGGTCGCCGAGGCGCCCACCGAGCTCTTCATCGACCCCAGCCACACCTACCGGCTGCGTTTCACGCCTGCGACGAAGAACTTCGGCCCGGCCCCGCCGGGCTTGACGGTGCGCACGCTCAACGACCCGATCGACGCCGACGCCATGAACCGCGTCTACGTGCGCTGCGGCATGGTCCCGGCCGGCGTCGACGTGATCTGGGACAACCACCAGAACGTGCCCGCGGTGAAGTATCTGCTCGCGGTGCGCGACGAGGACGGCGCGGTGGTCGGCACGGTCACCGGGGTCGATCACGAGTTGCTGTTCAACGACCCCGAGGAAGGGTCGAGCCTGTGGACCCTGGCGGTCGATCCGGCCGCCGGGCTGCCCGGCGTCGGCGGCGCGCTGACCAAGGCGCTGGCCGAGCACTTCCGCAGTGCGGGCCGCGCCTACATGGATCTGTCGGTGGCGCACGACAACGCGGCCGCCATCGGCCTCTACGAGAAGCTGGGTTTCCGCCGCGTCCCGGTGCTGGCGATCAAGCGCAAGAACGCGATCAACGAGCCGCTGTTCAGCCCGCCGCCCGAGACGGTCGACGACCTCAACCCCTATGCCCGGATCATCGCCGACGAGGCGCTGCGGCGGGGGATCTGGGTCGAGGTGCTCGACGCCGAGACCGGCGAGATGCGCCTGACCCACGGCGGCCGCAGCGTCATCACCCGTGAGTCGCTGTCCGAGTACACCTCGGCGGTGGCGATGTGCCGGTGTGACGACAAGCGGCTGACGCGGCGCCTGGTCTCCGAGGCCGGCATCACCGTGCCGCGGGCGCGGCTGGCCACCTTCGACGAGAGCGACTTCGCCTTCGTCAAGGAGGTCGGCGAGGTCGTCGTCAAACCGACGCGGGGCGAGCAGGGCAAAGGCATCACCGTCGGGGTGGTGCCGGACAACGGCCCCGACGACCTGTCCGCCGCACTGGCGCGGGCCCGCCAGCAGTACCCGGACGTGCTGATCGAACAGCGGATCACGGGCGACGACCTTCGGCTGGTGGTGATCGACGGCCGCGTGGTGGCCGCCGCGCTGCGGATGCCTCCCGAGATCATCGGCACCGGGGAGCACAGCGTGCGGGACCTGATCGCGGCCGAGAGCCGGCGGCGCTCGGCGGCCACCGGCGGCGAGTCCCGCATCCCGCTCGACGACCTCACCGAGTCGACCGTCGCCGAGGCCGGGTGGAAGCTGGACGACGTGCTGCCCCAGGGGACCCGGCTGCGGGTGCGCCGCACCGCCAACCTGCATCAGGGCGGCACCATCCACGACGTCACCGCGCACGTGAACAGTGAATTGTGCCGCGTCGCGGTGACCGCGGCCGAGGCGATCGGCATCCCGGTGACCGGCATCGACCTGTTGGTGCCCGACGTCACCGGCGCCGAGTACGCGTTCATCGAAGCCAACGAGCGCCCAGGCTTGGCCAACCACGAACCCCAGCCCACCGCCGCGGCCTTCATCGACTTCCTGTTTCCCGGCCACCCCGGCCAGCCGCAGGCCTGGACTCCCGAGGAGTCCCGCTCCGATCGCGGCTGACGCCCGCTGAATGGGTAGATCTCTTTTCAAACGCCGAACGGAGACCGCATGAGTGCGAGCGCGCAAACCAAGACCATCTCGACCCATGTGCCGGCGCGGCTGGACCGGCTGCCGTGGTCGCGGTTTCACTGGCGCGTGGTCGTCGGCCTGGGCGGGGTGTGGGTGCTCGACGGGCTCGAGGTCACCATGGTGGGCAACGTCTCGGCCCGGCTCATGGAGCACAACAGCGGCATCGCGCTCGATCCCGCCCAGATCGGCATGGCGGCCGCGATCTACATCGCCGGCGCCTGTTCGGGGGCGCTGTTCTTCGGCCACCTGACCGACCGCTTCGGCCGGCGAAACCTGTTCATCCTCACCCTGGCGATCTATTTGGTGGCCACCGTGGCGACCGCCTTCGCGTTCGCCCCGTGGTACTTCTTCCTGACCCGCTTCTTCACCGGCTCGGGCATCGGGGGCGAATACGCCGCCATCAATTCGGCCATCGACGAGCTGATCCCGGCGCGGGTGCGCGGCCGCGTCGACCTGGTGATCAACGGAACCTATTGGCTGGGTTCGGCCGCCGGCGCGGGCGGCGCGCTGATCCTGCTGAACACCTCGAACTTCCCGCCCAACATCGGCTGGCGGCTCGCCTTCGGAATCGGCGCCATCCTCGGCATTTTCGTGCTGCTGGTGCGGCGCAACGTGCCGGAGAGCCCGCGGTGGTTGTTCATCCACGGCCGCGACGACGAAGCCGAACAGATCGTCGGCGAGATCGAGGAGGCGGTTCAGCGCGAGACCGGCCAGCCGCTGCCGGAACCGCAAGGCAAGGCGTTGCGGATCCGCCAGCGCACCGCGATCTCGTTCCGCGAGATCGCCGCGGTCGCGTTCAAGCTCTATCCGCGGCGCGCGATCCTCGGGCTGGCGCTGTTCATCGGGCAGGCGTTCCTCTACAACGGCGTCACGTTCAACCTCGGCACGCTGCTCAGCCAGTTCTACGCGGTGCCGTCGGGCATGGTGCCGGTGTTCTTCGTGCTGTGGGCCCTGAGCAATTTCGCCGGCCCGCTGGTACTCGGGCACCTGTTCGACACGGTCGGCCGTAAACCGATGATCACGCTGACCTACCTCGGTTCCGCGGTCGCGGTGGTGGCGCTGGCGATCGTGTTTCTCACCCGGGCCGGCGGCGTCTGGGCCTTCATCGGCGTGCTGATCGTCGCGTTCTTCCTGGCCTCGGCCGGCGCCAGCGCGGCGTACCTGACGGTCAGCGAGATCTTCCCGATGGAGACCAGGGCGCTGGCGATCGCATTCTTCTACGCGATGGGCACGGCGATCGGTGGTATCACCGGGCCGTTGCTGTTCGGTCAGCTGATCAACTCGGGCATGCGCACCGAGGTCGTCTGGTCGTTCCTCATCGGGGCGGCCGTGATGGCGGCCGCGGGCCTGGTCGAACTGTGGCTCGGCATCGCCGCCGAGCGGCGCCCGCTCGAAGAGCTGGCGCTGCCGTTGACCGTGGAAGACGCCGAAGATGCTGAGCACAGGGAAGATTCGGAGCCGGCAGCGGACTGAGTCGCGACGGATCAGCCGTACGCGTCCCACCACGTGTGCAGGTCCTCGACGGTGGCCGGATCCCCGCTGACGTCGCTGAGCATGAGCCTGGCGTCGTTGGACCAGATCACGTTGGGGCGGTTGTTGTAGGTGCCGCACGCGATCAGGCCGGCCATGTCGTTGGGTGTCTCGTCGTAGTGCCAGCTGACGGGTGAGCGTCCCTCGCCGGGGCAGTTCACCAGGCTGATATTGCCGATGTCGTCGGCGAAGGCCCGCTTCAGCCGGTCGGGCGTGGCGAACAGCCCGTAGGTGGCGCGGGCCGGTCCGCCGGGCTGGGTGTTCTGGCCGCAGGTCACCATGGCCACCGCAGTCACCCAGATGCTGCCCGTCTCCGGAGTGGCCGGCGTGCAGGCGCCGGGCAGGTACCCGGGTGGAAGCAGGCTGATCAGCCGCGCCTGATCGCCGCCGGGCGCCGCGGCGGACGGCGGCGCGGTCTTGCCCGACGTGGCAAGGTGCTGGGGCTGGCTGGTCGGCTTGAGCAGCAGCCAGACGCCGGCGGCACCGATCGCGACGGCGATGACGGCGGCGGCGGCGACCACCGGCCACCGGGTGCGCCTGCGCCGCGGCGGGCCGGGCGGGCTGATCGGGCTGATCGGGCCAGCGGCGTCGCCGCGCTGCAGGATCGTCTCGGCCCGCTCGCGCTCGGGGCTGCTCAGCGCCTTGTGCGCGGCCTCGGCCAGCGCGCCGGCGGTGGGGTAGCGCTCGGCGGGGTCCTTGGCCATTCCGCCCGCGATCACCGCGTCGAATGCCGGGCTGACGCCGGCCGCGTGCGCGCTGGGTTTGGGGATGGGCTGCATCATGTGCGCGGTCACCAGCGCGCCGGAGCTGTCGGCGCCATACGGCGGCGCCCCCGTCAGGCATTCGTACAGCACGCAGGCCAGCGCGTAGACGTCGGCGCGGGAAGTCACCTCGTCACTCGAAAAGCGTTCGGGCGCCATGTATTTCAACGTTCCGACCGCGGTGCCCAGCTGGGTGAGTTTCTCGTCGGTCTCGGCGCTGGCGATCCCGAAGTCGACCAGATAGGCGAAGTCGTCGCCGGTGATCAGGATGTTTTGCGGTTTGACGTCGCGATGCGTCACGCCCGCGGCGTGGGCGGCGTCGAGCGCCGACGCGACCTGGTGGATGATGGCGACCGCCCGGGGCGCGGGCAGCGGTCCCTGCTGTTCGAGCAGGGTGTCCAGGTCGACACCCTCGATGAGGCGCATCTCCAGGAACAGCTGGCCGTCGATTTCGCCGTAGTCGTGGATGGGCACCACATGCGGCTCCAGCAGTTGGCCGGTGATGCGGGCCTCGCGCTCCATTCGCTTGCGGAACACCGGATCCTGGCTGAACGTGTGGGACATCAGCTTCACCGCCACGGTCCACTGCTTGACGGTGTGCTCGGCCTCGTACACCTCGCCCATTCCGCCGCGGCCGAGCAGCCGCTTGAGGCGGTAGGGCCCAAACGTCGTTCCCGCCTTCGACCCCTGCGCGTCGCTCACAACATCCCCGGGGCCGCTTGCTATCCGGTGAGTTTCGTCAGCCAGGCCGGATTCTGGTAGTTCACCGCCGTGGTGCCGTCCCACACGAACGGCGTGGAGTTGGCGTTGTCGCTCGACAGCGTCGAGTAGCCGTTGGCCGCTTTGGCCTTGGCCGTGCCGATGTCGTCGCCGGACTTGATGCAGGCGATGACCCCGGCGCTAGCGCCGACCGTCTTGGCCAATTGTGCGAGCTCGCCGTCGGTGCGGTCCTCGGCGGCGCCCTCCTGCGGCTGAAAGTTGCTGGCGAACAAGCCCGAATAGAAGTCGGCGTAGAGCTTGGGGTCGTTCTGCGCGGCGACGCAGTAGCTGGCCGCCACCGCGCGGGTCGAGTAGTCCTGGCTGTGCGACTTGTCGTCGAGGAAGTTGAGCAGGTGATAGCGCACGGCCAGCTTCTTGTTGTTCACCGCGGCGTCGATGTCGGCGGCGTTCGACCTGATGAAGCTGCCGCACGGCGGGCAGATCGGCTCGTTGAAGATGTCGATCGTGGTCTGGGCCGCCGAACTCCCGACGAACACACCGTCATCGAGGACCCGCAGCGCGACGGCGTCGGGCGGCGGCGGGGGCGGCGTCGCCGGGGCCGGCCCGGACTTCGGTTCCCAGGGGCGCACGACGCCGAGGATCACCCCGATCAGCACCACCGTGAGCGTGGCGGCGACACCGACCCACAGCCAGGGCTTGCGGCCGGCCCGCGGCGGCTGGCCCCAGGGCGGGGTCGCCGCGCCGGCGTTGGTCCAGACCGGGGGGCCGCCCCACGGCGGTGGTTGGACGGCGCCCGACGGCGTGGGCCAGGAGCCGAGCGGCGGGGCGGGCGGTGCCGCGGCGGGCGGGCCGGGCGCAAACCCGCCGGCCGGCTGGCCGGCGAATGCGGCCGGCGGCGTTGCCATTTGGGTGCGCTCCAGGATGTCGGTGGCCCGATCCTGATCCGGCGCGGCCAGGGCGCCGTAGGCGGCCGCCGCCAGGTCACCGCAGGTGAGGTAGCGGTCCGCGGGGTCCTTGGCCATGCCACGGGCGATCACGCCGTCGAAGGCGGCCGGGATGCTGGGGCGCGCCGCGCTCGGGCGCGGGATCGGTTGGTGGACGTGGGCGCCCATCACGCTGAGCTGGTCACCGGTGTAGGGCGGGGAGCCGGTCAGGCACTCGTAGAGCACGCAGGCCAGCGCGTAGATGTCGGCCTTGTGGGTGATTGCGGAATCACCGAACCGCTCCGGGGCCATGTATTTGGCGGTGCCCACAGTGGTGCCGAACTGCGTCAGCTTTTCGTCCGACGTGGCGCTGGCGATGCCGAAATCGACGAGATAGGCGAAGTCGTCGGCGCTCACCAGGATGTTTTCCGGCTTCACGTCTCGGTGCAGGATCCCGGCCGCGTGCGCGGCGTCGAGCGCCGAACCGATCTGGCGCACAATCGCTATCGCGCGCGGCGGCGATATCGGCCCGTACCGCTTCAGCATGCTGGCCAGGTCCTTGCCGTCGATCAGCCGCATGTCCACGTAGAGCTGCCCGTCGATTTCGCCGAAGTCGTGGATGGGCACGACGTGCGGTTCGTGCAGCCGCCCGGCGGTGCGGGCCTCGCGCTGCATCCGGGAGCGGAAGACCGGATCGTTGGACAGGGTCCGCGACATCAGTTTGAGGGCCACGGTGCGCTCGCGGACCGTGTCCTCGGCCTCGTAGACGTCGCCCATGCCGCCACGGCCGACCAGGCGCAGCAGCCGATACGGCCCGAACTGCGTACCCTCCCGCGAATCCGCGGTCGCCTCACCCATCGAAGACTCCTCACCCGCGCATACCGGGCATGCAGGCATAAGGCTAAGGTTTTCGCGGCCGCGGGGCACGGCGAATAGCGAAAGCCAGCTAATTCGACGGGGCGCGATTAACGGATGTCGTCATCGCCGGTGGCGCGCTCGGTGAGCCCTTCTCGGGCCAGCGCCCGGACGAAACCGTACGCCTGCATGCCGGCGGGGCCGGGATTGTCGAAGATCCATTCGTTGATCTTTTCCAGCGCGTTGGCCAGGTCGTCGCGCTTGACCCGAACCAGGTAGGTCTTCCGGTCGTCGTCGGGATCCTCGAGGGATTCGGCGACCGCGACCGGATTCTTGAACGCGTAGGCGATCCCGTGCACGGCATCGTGGTTCAGGGCCCAGTGAATCTCGCTGGGGCGCAGCCGGTTCACCGCCAGGTTGCGGTAGTCACGGTCATCGTCTGAACTGCTCACCGGGCCGGTGATCCTTTTCTGTGTGCATCGGGAAGTGGAACGGCGATCAATTGAAGGAAGGTCGCGCGAAGCGATTCGCGCAACGTTCATACCGGACATTTTCATCATAGGAAGAGGTGCGGTCGGCTGCATGCCGAGCGCGTTGCGCACGCCCGCATTCCGCCGATTGCGGCCGGGCTCAGCGGCGATATTTCAAATACAGATAGCCGTCGCAGACCAGCGCGTGCTCGAGGCTCATGGTGACCGGTGCGGATAGCCGCGCCGGGTGCAGCCGGTGGCCTACCGGTTGGCTCGCCGCCAGCTTGGGGGCCAGCGTCACACAGATCTCGGTGACGGCGTCGGCCTCCACCAGCTCGTCGAGCAGCGTCGGTCCGCCCTCGCACAGGATGCGGTGCATGCCGTACTCCCGCAGGGTCGCGACCGCGCGGGAGACGTCGACGGAGTCTTCGCCCGCGACCAGGAGGTGTTGGCGGTCGTCGTCGGGGTCGAACCGCGCCGCGGTGCTCGCGCAGGTCACCAGGATCGGCGGCTGGTCCGGATCGCTGAGCAACCGGGCCGGTAGCTCACCGCTGCGGCTCACCACGGCGATCGGCGGCGGTTCGGCCCGCCCCTCGTGCTGCCGCCGCTCCCGCGCCGCATCGCCGAGCGTCACCGGGCCGTAGTTTTCGGCGCGGGCGGTGCCGGCACCGACCAGCACGACGTCGGCGAGGCCGCGCAGGATTCGCAGGAGCCGCTGATCGGTGGGGCACGACAGCGGACCGGCGCGCCCGCCGAACGCCGCGGCGCCGTCGGCGCTGAAGATCATGTTGGCGCGCACCCCGTCCGGGGGATCGGCATAGAAGGGCGCGAGCTCGATGATGCTGGGGACGGCGCTGATCCGGGGCGACTCGGCCACGCGTCAGGCCTCGTGGCCGGGTTGCAGCTCGCGCACGTCGCCGAAGGACACCCAGGTTTCCAGTTCCCGCGGCGGGCTGCCGCCGACCGGTGCGAGCAGGTG
>NZ_LZMG01000288.1:0-24587 GCF_001673615.1 Mycobacterium sp. 1245499.0 | reverse complement strand
GGCCTCGACCAGCGGATCGTCGCGGTGCGCATCGCCGGAGAAGAATCGCTGCGACAGCTGCGCCAGCCGGCGACCGCGGACGTCGGCGCCGACCGCCGGGTCGAGATCGTCGAGGATGTCGTCGGCGTACCGGGCGAAACCGTACAGCGCATGAACGGGTGGCCGCTGGTCGGGCGCGAGCAACCGGGTCGCGAGAAAGAAGGTGCGGCCATGCGCGGCGTTGAGTTCCCGGCACCGGCGATACCCGTCGCGCAACCACGGGTCGTCGATCCCGGCCGCCGTCAGCTCGCCGCGCATCATGCCGAACCGGCTTTCATGTCGACGTGCGCGGCCGACCGCGCGGCGACCCCGGTGATGCGGTCGGCGGCGAGCCGCCCGGAAATCAGCGTGGTCGGAACGCCGACGCCGGGCACCGTGGAGGACCCGGCGAGCACCGCGTTGTCGATGCCGCGCACCAGGTTGCCCGGCCGAAACGGTCCGGTCTGGCCGAACGTGTGGGCCAGCGCGAACGGACTGCCGGCCGCCATGCCCTGGCGGGCCCAGTCGGCGGGCGTGATGACACCCAAAACTGTTGCGTCGCACGGTAACCCGGGCAGCAGCCGGTCGCCGACGCGCGCGATCATGTCCTCGACGTAGCGGTCGCCGGCAGTGGCCCAATCGATGGTCCCGCGATCCAGGTTCGGGGCGGGGGCGAGCACGTAGAGCAGATCACGCCCCTCGGGCGCCAGGGTGGGGTCGCCGGCCGTCGGCCGGGTGACCAGAAGCGACGGGTCCCGCATGAGCCGGCCGTCGCGGACGATGTCGGTGAAGGTCTGATCCCACGCCTCGCCGAACAGGATGGTGTGGTGGGCGGTCGTGGATGCGACGGCGGGGCAACCCAGATGCGCCACAACGGCCGAGGGTGAGGCGCGCAGCCGCACGGCGCGACGCGGTGTGCGGCCCAGCAACGCGTAGGTCTGCGGCAGTTCGGTGGTCAACACCACCGCATCGCAGGCGATGCGTCCGGACTGCTCGGTCACCACGGCGGTCACCCGGCCGCCCGCCCGCTCGAGCGTGGTAACGGTTGCGCGGTAACGAAATTCGACGCCGGCGTCCGCCGCGGCCGCGGCCAGCGCGTCGGGCAGCGCCCGCACCCCGCCGCGCGGAAACACCACGCCCGAGATGGTGTCCATGTAGGCGATCACCGCGTAGACCGCCAGGGCGTCGCGCGGCGCCACGCCGGCGTACAGCGACTGGAAGGTGAAGATCCGCTGCAGCCGCGGGTCGCTGATGTGCCGCTTGACCATCCGGTCCCATTTGCGGAAGCCGCCGATCGCGGTCAGCCGCGCCAACTGCGGGGTGAGCAGCGACAGTGGTGAGTCGAAGTTCGCGGCGATGAACCCGTCGAATTCGGTGCGGTACAACCGTGTCAGCCACTCCCGAAGCCGCCGATAGCCCGCCGCCTGCGCGAAGCCGGCGAACTCTGCGACGGCGTCGGCCATCCGATCCGCGTCGCTGTGCACGTCCAGCGCGCTGCCGTCGGCGAACACGGCGCGATAGGCCGGGTCCACCGTCAGCAGCTGGATGCGGTCGCGCAGTTGTTCGCCGACCGCCGCGAACGTCTCGTCGATGATGTCCGGCATGGTGAGCACCGTCGGCCCGGTGTCGATGCGGTAGCCGTCGATGTCGAGGCGACCGGCCCGCCCGCCGGGCCACGGCTCGCGCTCGACCACCGTGACCGCACGGCCCCGGCCGGCCAGGTGCAACGCCGCGGCAAGGCCGGCCAGTCCGGCGCCGACCACCACCACGTGATCTCCGCGCCCTTCGATGGTCCGCATGATCAACAGGCTCCCCGGTCGGTGCTCGTCATTCGGCGCGATCCGTGCAGACGGCTGCCATTTCGGCCAGCGCGGTGCGAACCGGCCCATCGATCGGCAGGTCGCCGAGGTGCTCGCACGCGGAAGCGATGCGGTCGCCGATCATCTCCTCGATCAGCCGCACCGCCCCCGTCTCGACGATGAGCGCTTTCCACCTGTCGATCGCGGTGTCGTCGAGGGTTTCACGATTCGCAAGTTCGTGAAGTTCACGCCGCACCGGCGCATCGGCCAACTGGTGGGCGGCCACCACGACGCTGGTCGCCTTGCGCTCGAGCAGGTCGCCCGCACAGGGCTTGCCCGTGCTGGCCGGCGAACCGAAAACGCCGAGGACGTCGTCACGGAGCTGGAACGCCTCCCCGACGGCGGCACCGTAGCGGCCCAGTTGGGACAGCGTTCGATCGTCGCACCCGGCCATGGCCGCGCCGATTTCCAGCGGCCGGCGCACGGTGTAGTTCCCCGACTTGCGCCGTGCCACGTCGAGCACGACTTCCAGCCCGGGTATCTGCCGCGCGTCGTTGATCAGGTCGGCGAACTGCCCGACGGCGAGCTCGGTGCGCATGGCGTCATAGCGGGGCCACACGCGTTGCAGGCGCAGCGGCTCGACGCCGCTGTCGCGCAGCATCTGTTCGGCCCAGATGAGGCACAGGTCGCCGAGCAGGATGGCGGCCGATTCGCCGAATCGCCGCGACGAGCCGGACAGGCCGCGCTCGCGGTGCCACTGGCCGAATTGGCGGTGCGCCGAGGGGCGTCCGCGCCGTTGCGCGGAACCGTCCATGACGTCGTCTTGCAGCAGCGCAAAGGCATGCAGCAATTCGAAACTGGCCGCGGCCCGCAGCGCTGAATCGTCGGGCGCCGCGCCGCATAGCCAACCCAGGTACACAAAGGTGGAACGCAGGCATTTACCGCCGGAGACGAACTCCACCAGGATGTCGCCGGCGGCGTCGATGCGCGCATCGTCGAGCTCGCCGACGCGCCGCGCGGCGACGAAGTCCGCGACGTCGCCAAGCACCATCCGGCGCACGTTCGATCGCCACGCTTCGAAGTCGTCAGCGGTGCACCAACCGATGGCCACCGGCGGCGAGGCCGTGGCCGGCGAAAACGACAAAGCCCTCATGTGCGCAAGCGCTCCCTCCCGGACGGCTTGGCATGCCCAGGCCTGCGCGGTCCAAACACACGCGTCATACCCGCCGATGAGGCGGGCAAAACCACAGCGCTGACCGCCAGACGCGCCCCGCGTCGCCCGCTACCGACATACCACCTTGTTCAATAACTTAAACATTAATTTGATGAACTTCAGCCGGTTGCGCCAGGCGAGCGAGCGGGCGGCGGCCGGCGGCGGGCCCGTCGACGCATCCTCACTTAACCGTTAAGGAACTGAAATAACGGCCGATCGGCGATATGCTGCATACAGATATGGACGCTGATGCCCAGCGCTGCGGCCGCGATGAGCTGGAGTCGCTGATCTCGGCCGATCTGCGGGAGCTGTCAACCGAGTCCGATCAGATCGGCCGGTTGTTCGCGCCGATACATAGCATGCGGCCCAATGACTTTCGCGCCCTGCTCCACATCATGGCGGCGGAAACCGGCGGGCGACCGATGACCTCCGGCGACCTCAGTCACCGGATGGGGTTGTCGGGATCGGCGATCACCTACCTGGTGGACCGGCTGATCGACGGGGGTCACATCCGTCGTGACAACCATCCGGCGGATCGCCGAAAGGTGTTGTTGCGCAAGGACGAATACGGTCTGGCCACCGCGCGGTCGTTTTTCAGCCCGCTGAGCAGCCATACCCGGATCGCCCTCGGCGGGCTATCCGATGCGGACCTGAGCGCCGCGCACCGAGTGCTTCGCGCGCTCATCGACGCATTGCGGCGCTTCGCAGACGAGCTGGGCGACGGACCAAAACCCTGACCAGTGCAACGGGTTAGGTCGGCGTTACGACGCGGCGCTGTGTGTGGTCGGGGGCCGGACCGCTGCCCCGTCGACCGCGCTGCAGTAGACGCGCGCCTTGCGGAGCTCGTCGTTGAGGAACAGCAGCGACCGTGCCGAGGCTGCGTGCGTAGACGAACAGGTGTGCCCTGTCGAAGTGAGCCGTGTACCGGCACTGTGCGGGGTCATGTGGGTCCGCCGAATTTGCGGCGCGAATAGCAGCCATGAAAGCGCCTATCGGAGTGGTGAGAAGGGAGTGACAGCGTTTTGCCGCGGCGCTCCCGCTAGAGACGCAGTTGTGAACTCAACCTGTTCGGCAGCCTACCGCCGAGGCGAGCCCCCGGATGTCGATATCGCGAAAGGCCCAGGTGAAGCATTCGTTTCGTGGCCTTTTCGGCACCGGCAGCCGTTCGCTTCCCGGCCGGCTCCGCGGGTGGTTTGACCGCATGGGCGGCGGGTATACGCGCGTCAAGCAGCTAATGCGACAGTCCCCCCGATGGACGTGAGGGGTGATGCGCCCCAATGGAAAAGCTTGGCCGCCGGTGGTACCGGCTAGTGATCACCTCCGCGTTCACGACGATGCTCTGCGCCGCGCCGGGTCAGGCGGCCGCCGACCCGGGCGCCACGGTGTTCCCCGGTATGAAGATCCGCCAGGGCGACACGGTCTGCACGGTGGGTCTGGTCGAGCCGCGGCTGCGGGTCGCCGTGACCAGTGGCCAGTGCGACGGCGGGAAGTCGATGGTGACCGACCGTGACCGCAAGCCGATCGGTTCGGTGATACTCGGACGTCGCCAGATCGAGGCCGACGCAGGCGCGGACACCTCGATGCTGCCCGTGGAATACGAAGTCATCGCGATCGCCCCAAATGTGACGGCCAGCGATGTGCTGCCGACGGGGCGCCACCTCGCGTCCGCGCCCGGCCTGCGCGCGCAACCGGGCATGCCCGTGTGTCAGCTGCGCAGCGCGACCGGCCAGCGATGCGGCTCGGTCAGCTCGGTGAGCAATGGCCGTTTCGCCGTCACCGACATGGGATTCGACAGCCGGGACTTCGGCGGTCCGGTCTACACGCTGACCAACGACAACAACGCCGTGATCGTCGGACTGGTCGAGGGCACCTGGAAGTCCTCGCCCCAGATCGAGTCGTGGCAGGCGGTCATGGCGCAGGTCTACATCGACAGCCACACCTACAGTCCGCAACAACAACAGCAACAACTGCCCGTTCTACGAATGATCTAGCCGCGCCGCAACGCGGTTTGCCTCACCATGACTTTTACGCCGGCGGCCACGCGTATGCCTGCCGCCTGGCGTCCGGCTTGAGCGCCGTCGCGCCCGCACGGCCGGACGCCCGCCGCCTGGCAATCGCCCGCGAGCACGCCCCATCCGCCCGGGTGCCTGCGCTACGTTGCTAGTGGTGCGGCCCCCTGGACGGCTCAGCGGGCCTGCGCACCTGACCGGCACCGGGATCGCGCGCTGCTACCGCGGTCCTCGCCCGCCCGAAACCGCCCCTCGCATAGCGCTGGTGGCGTCCCTGGCGACTTGCGCGGCCGCCGCGCGGCGGCGCCCCCGCGCTGTTACGCTTCGCGCCATGCACGTGACATCAGGTGTTTGCTCCCGGGCCGTGCACTGTTGTCGCCCCTGACCCTTGAGCCCGTGTAGCTGCTACGGGGGTGGTGCATCCTTTCGATGCCCTGGCGCCGCTCCGCAGCAACGGGATCCGACGAAGCGAAGTCCCGCACCGGAAGGCCACCCATGTTCGATCTCCACGCCGGCTCACCCGGCTGGCGTCAGGGCGCCGCGTTGGCCCTGGTGGCCGGGGTGGTCGCCGCGTGTGGCGGTGGGGCCAGCGACGCCGTCGGGGGCGGCGGACTGACGAGAGCCAATACCAAGATCACCCTGGTCGCCTATTCGGTCCCGGAGCCGGGATGGAGCAAGGTGATTCCGGCGTTCAACGCCTCGGCGGAGGGCAAGGGTGTCCAGGTGATCACCTCCTATGCCGCCTCGGCCGACCAGTCGCGCGGCGTCGTCGAGGGCAAGCCCGCCGACATCGTGAACTTCTCCGTCGAACCGGACATCACCCGATTGGTCAACGCGGGCAAGGTTTCTGCCGACTGGGACAAGGACGCGACCAAGGGGATTCCGTTCGGGTCGCTGGTCACCCTGGTGGTGCGCAAGGGCAATCCCAAGAACATCAAGGACTGGGACGACCTACTGCGCCCGGGCGTCGAGGTCGTCACGCCCAACCCGCTCAGTTCGGGCTCGGCCAAATGGAATCTGCTCGCCCCGTACGCGGCGAAGAGCGGCGGCGGTGCCGACAGCCGGGCGGGTACGGAGTTCATCGACAGGCTGGTACACGAGCACGTGAAACTGCGGCCCGGCTCGGGACGGATAGCCACCGACGTCTTCATCGAGGGCAGCGGTGACGTGCTGATCAGCTACGAGAACGAGGCCATCGCGGCCGAGCGGCAAGGCAAGTCCGTCGAACACGTCATTCCCGCACAGACTTTCAAGATCGAGAACCCCCTCGCGGTGCTGAGCACCAGCCCGCATCTGGACGCGGCCACGGCGTTCAAGAACTTTCAATACACCGCCGCGGCGCAGAAGCTCTGGGCGCAGGCCGGTTTCCGGCCGGTCGATCCGGCCGTGGCGGCGAGGTTTCGCAACGACTATCCCGTCCCGGTGAAGCTGTGGACGATCGATGACCTCGGTGGCTGGACCGCGGCCGACTCGCAGCTGTTCGACAAGAACACCGGCAGCATCACCACGATCTACAAGCAGGCCACCGGATGACTCGATCGTTTTCCGCCGAAACCGCCTATCCGGAGGCGATCCGGCCCGAACTCGCCCAGCCGGGCAGCGCGCTGGGGCAGGCTCCGCCGCCGATACCCGTGACCGGCCGGGCCGGCGGCACGCCGCTGCGGGTCGGCGTGACGATGCTGTGGCTTTCGGTGATCGTGTTGCTGCCGCTGGCCGCCATTGCCTGGCAGGCGGGTGGGGGCGGGTGGCAGGCCTTTTGGCTGGCGGTCACCTCCCACGCCGCGGTGGAGTCGTTCCGGGTGACGCTCACCATTTCCGTTGCGGTGACGGTGTTCAACGTCGTCTTCGGCCTGCTGACCGCATGGGTGCTGGTACGTGACAACTTCGTCGGCAAGGGGCTGATCGACGCGGTGATCGACCTGCCGTTTGCGCTGCCGACCATCGTCACCAGCCTGGTGATGCTGGCCCTGTACGGCAAGAACAGCCCGGTCGGCATCCACCTGCAGCACACGCCGCCCGGGGTGGCGATGGCACTGGCGTTCGTCACCCTGCCGCTGGTGGTGCGCGCGGTGCAGCCGGTGCTGCTCGAAATCGACCGGGACGTCGAGGAGGCGGCGGCATCGCTGGGCGCCGGCGGCCTAAAGGTCTTCACCTCCATCGTGCTGCCGTCGCTGACGCCGGCGTTGCTGACCGGCGCGGGCCTGGCGTTCTCGCGGTGCATCGGTGAATTCGGCTCGGTGGTGACGATCGGTGGCGCGGTTCCGGGCAGCACCGAGGTGTCGTCACAGTGGATTCGCGCCCTGATCGAAAACGATGATCGCACCGGCGCGGCGGCGATTTCCATTGTGCTGCTGCTTATTTCATTCAGCGTGCTGGTTCTCCTGCGGATCGTCGGGGGGCGCGCGGCCAAACGTGAGGAGAAGGCCGCATGACGTCGTCGCTGTGGGTGCGCTACCTCATCCGCTACGCGGTGGCCGCCTACATCACGGTGATGCTGATCGCGCCGGTGTCGGTGATCCTGTGGCGGACTTTCCGGCCTGGCGTGGGCCAGTTCTTCGATTGGATCACCACTCCGGCGGCGATATCGGCGCTGGATCTGTCGCTGCTGGTGGTGGCCATCGTATTGCCGCTCAACGTGATATTCGGCATTTTCACGTCATTGCTTCTGGCGCGCAACCGATTCCGCGGTAAGGGCGTCCTGCAGGCGATCGTGGACCTGCCATTCGCGGTCTCGCCCATCATCGTGGGCGTCGCGCTGATCGTGCTGTGGGGATCGGCGGGCGCGCTGGGCTTCGTCGAGAACAACCTCGGGTTAAGGATCATCTTCGGCATCCCCGGCATCGTGCTGGCGAGCATCTTCGTCACCCTGCCGTTCGTGGTGCGCGAGGTCCAACCCGTACTGGTCGAGCTGGGCACCGAACAGGAACAGGCGGCGGCCACGCTGGGTTCGACGGCGTGGCAGACCTTTTGGCGGATCACGCTGCCGTCGATCCGCTGGGGTCTGACCTACGGCATCGTGTTGACCACCGCCCGCACCCTTGGCGAATTCGGTGCGGTCATCATGGTGTCCTCCAACCTGGCCGGTGAATCACAAACGCTCACCCTGCTGGTCAACGATCGCTACAACCGCGGGGCGGAATACGGCGCCTACGCGTTGTCCACCTTGCTGATGGGCGTTGCCGTTGCGTTCCTGATCGCCAAGACAATCCTGCTCGTGCGCCGGGCACGCGCCAAGGCCCTGGCCTGAGACCGAAAGGACCCACATGTCCGAGAACTCCCTCGACCCGAGCGCGTATGCGATCACGGTGCGCGACGCCTACAAGCGCTACGGCGACTTCGTCGCGCTGGACCACGTCAACTTCGTGGTGCCGACCGGGTCGCTGACCGCGTTGCTCGGACCGAGCGGCTCGGGCAAGTCGACCCTGCTGCGCACCATCGCCGGGCTCGACCAACCGGACGCCGGAACCGTCACGATCGACGGCCGCGACGTGACCCGGGTGCCGCCGCAGCGCCGCGGCATCGGATTCGTGTTTCAGCACTACGCGGCGTTCAAGCACCTGACCGTGCGCGACAATGTGGCCTACGGGCTCAAGATCCGCAAGCGACCCAAGGCCGAGATCACCGAAAAGGTCGATCACCTACTGGAAGTGGTGGGGCTCAACGGCTTTCACCGCCGCTATCCCAACCAGCTGTCGGGCGGTCAGCGCCAGCGCATGGCGCTGGCGCGGGCGCTGGCGGTCGACCCGCAGGTGCTGCTGCTCGACGAGCCGTTCGGCGCGCTGGACGCCAAGGTGCGCGAGGATCTGCGGGCGTGGTTGCGGCGCCTGCACGACGAGGTGCACGTGACCACGGTGCTGGTCACCCACGACCAAACCGAGGCGCTCGACGTCGCCGACCGCATCGCCGTACTCAACCGGGGGCGCATCGAACAGGTGGGCTCGCCGACCGAGGTGTACGACTCGCCGGAGAATCCCTTCGTGATGTCGTTCCTCGGCGCGGTGTCGGACCTCAACGGCGCCCTGGTGCGCCCGCACGATATTCGGGTGGGCCGCAACCCCGAATTGGCGATCGCCGGCGGCGATGGAACCGCCGCGTCCGTCGGGGTGGTGGCCGCCACCGTCGACCGGGTGGTCGCGCTGGGCTTCGAGGTTCGCGTGGAGTTGACCAGCGCGGTCACCGGAGATCCGTTCACCGCGCAGATCACCCGCGGGGATGCCGAGGCGCTGGCCCTGCGCGAGGGTGACACCGTCTACGTGCGGGCCACCCGGGTACCGCCGATAGGCCAGCCCGGCGCCGCCCACCGGGACGGGGCCGCGCTGACGTCCACCTGACCGTCGGTGTTTCCCCGGCCGCAGAATGGGAATCCGCCGCCGGTGAACGTTTTCGAACTCGCGGCGTTGCCGTTCCAGTGGGGCTCCGCGATCCGGGGTAAGCGCTTCTTCCACCCGATCGGCGTGCTGGCGCAGGGCTTCATCGAGCGCGTCGCCCCGGCGGGCCAGGGCCTGCCGATCGCGTCGTCGGAGATCGTTGCGCGCGTGTCGAAGGCGACCGGTACGCCGGGGGCGCTGCCCGACTTCATCGGGCTGGCCTTCCGGGTGCCCGCGGCGCAGGCGTCGGACAAGCCGTGGGACATCCTGCTGGTCTCCTCGGGGTCGGGGGTGCTGTCGCGCGCGCTGGCGCTGCGCCCGGCCACGTCGTGGAACGGTCAAACGCTGACCACGCTGATGCCGCTGCACTATCAGGACAACAACTGGTGGCTGCGGGCCAGGACCTCGAGCGAGATCGGCGGCGGGCTCTCGCTGGACAGCGTTCGGGCCAAGCTCGAGCGCAGCAACATCGAGGTGGCGCTCGACCAGGCCTGCGGCAGAGGCGATTTCACGCCCTTGGCCCGGATGACCCTGACTACCGTAATCGATCCCGAGCGCTACCACGACGTGTCGTTCGACCCCGTCCTCAACACCGCACCCGGCCTGAGCCTGCACCCCAGGTGGCTGGCCGATCTGCGCGCCCGCGCCTATCAGCACAGCCGTGACGGCAGAGACGCCGAAGGGTAGCCGCCCGTTGGAAGGAGGTAGCCGGTGTCCGAGCGGATCGTGATCACCGGGGCCAGTGGCAACGTCGGCACCGCCTTGCTGCGCCGGCTCGCCGAAGACGGCGCCGACTATGACATCGTCGGCGTCACCCGGCGACGACCGCCGCCCGACGGGGTGTATCGATCCGTCCGATGGCATCAGCTGGACCTCGCCGAACCCGGCGTGCAATCTGAGTTGCTCGACGTCTTTCGCGGCGCGCAGTGCGTGATCCACCTGGCGTGGGGTTTTCAGCCCACCCGCAACACGCGCTATCTGGACGCGGTCGCCATCAACGGGAGCAGCGCCGTGCTGACCGCGGCCCACGACGCGAAAGTGCCGCAGTTGGTGCACATGTCGTCGGTGGGCACCTACGCGCCGGGACGGTACGGGGAAAAGGTCGACGAATCGTGGTCGACCGCGGGCATCAGATCGTCCGCCTACAGCCGCGCCAAATCCACGGTGGAGCGCATGCTCGATGACTACGAGCGCCGCAATCCCGACGGCCTCGGCATCACCCGGATGCGGCCCGGATTCATCATGCAGCGTGACGCCGCGCCGGGCCTGCGACGCTACACCCTGCCTGCGTACGTCGACTCGCGGTGGCTGCGCTGGCTGCCGGTGCTGCCGCTGGACCGCTCGCTGTGCGTGTCCATCGTGCACGCCGACGACGTCGCCGACGCCTGCGTGCGGGCGATGGAGCGTGGCGCCACGGGGCCGTTCAATCTGGCCGCGGAACCACCGGTGTCCCGCGACGACATCGCAAAAGTGTTGCGGGCGCACCCGATTCACGTGCCCTCGGGCCTGCTCGGCCTGGCGGTCGAGGCATCGTGGCGTGCGCGATTGCAGCCAATCGACCGCGGCTGGCTCGATATGGCCTTTTCGCTGCCGCTGCTGGACACCGGCCGGGCGCGCGCCGTGCTGGAATGGTCGCCGCACTGGGAATCGGTGGCGGCGCTGGCCGACCTCATCGACGGGTTCCTGCACGCTTCGGGGACACCGAGCCCGGTGCTGCGCTCCCGGTCGTTGGCTCAGGCGCTGGGCCGCGACGTCACCGCCGGGCCGCTCACCGTCCGGCGGGTGCCGTGACGAGCGTCGTCAACCGGTGCGGCCCAACAGGTGACGCAGCGCCCCGTCGAGGTCGGGATCGCGGAAGCGATGCCCGGCGGCGGCGAGCTTGGCCGGCGCCACCCGCTGGCTCGCGGTCGCCAGTTCCCGGGCGCCCTGCTCGCCCAGCAGTAGCCGCGGGCCCAGCGACGGCACCGGCAAGACCGCCGGTCGGTGCAACACCGACGCCAGCGTAGCGGTGTACTCGCGGTTGCGGACCGGTTGTGGCGCAACGGCATTCACCGATCCCGACAGCGTGGCGTCCCAGAGCGCGCGGTGATAGACGCCCACCAGGTCGTCGATGCCGATCCAAGACAGCCATTGGCGACCGTCGCCCAGCCGGCCACCCAGCCCGGCTCCGAACAGCGGGCGCATCAGCTTCAGCGTGCCGCCGGCGGGCGATTGCACGATGCCGGTGCGCACCTGCACCACCCGCACCCCGGCCTGTTGCGCGGGGGCGGTCGCCTGCTCCCAGTCGGACACCACATCCGCCAGAAACCCGTCGCCGCGATCGCTGTCCTCGGTGAGGGTTTCCTCGCCGCGGTCGTACCCGTAGTAGCCGATCGCCGACGCCGAGATCAGGGCGCCCGGCCGGGGCTCGCCGCGACCCAGCAGTTCGGCCAGCCGCCTGGTCGGCTCAATCCTGCTGTCCCGGATGGCTTTGCGATGTTGCTCGGTGAACCGGCCGGCGATCGAGGCTCCCGCCAGATGGATCACCACGTCGATACCGTCGAGCAGCCGCGGGTCGGGATCGTCGGGATTCCATTGCCGCTCGTCGTCGCCGCGGGCGGCACGCCGGACCAGCCCGACCACCCGATGCCCGCCGGTGCGCAGGAAGGCGGTCAACGCCGAACCGACCAGACCCGACGATCCGGTGATCGCGATCGTCGTCGGCCGCAACCCGTTCTCGGCGGCCAACCGGTGCGCGGCCAAGTCGTCGGCGAGCTGCCGGTGCCGGTAGTCGAACATGGGCCGCAGCAGCGACCCCGGCACCGGCGTCTCGACCCGGTCGATCACCCTGGTGCGGTTGCCGCCGAGGTCTTCGAATTCATGAATGTGACGCCAGCGCATGGCGATTCGCGCCGGCAGGGTCGCCAGACCGTCGCCGCCGATGGTGTCGACGAATCGTCGCGGCGGGTCGTAGCCGTCCGGCTGATGCACGGCGACCCAGCGCAGGCCGCCGGGCAGCGCCAGGGTGGCGCGTCCGTCCGCGAGCGAGGCCGCCTCGGTGACCAGGCGCATCGGCTGCCACGGCGGCGAGAGCCGGGCGAACGCCCCCGGCCTGGAATGCCAGTCGAATACGTCGGTGATCGAAGCGTCGACGACGCTCGAATAGTCCAGCCCCATCCCTCGACGGTAGCCGTCAGCGGTTCGGCAAGGCGTGTTCGACGATGGGCAGCCGCGCGTGCGGCTGGCGCACCCCCCGCTTGGCCGACAGATAGACCTGCGCGGTCTTGTCGGCCACCGTGCGCCAGTCGAAATCGGAGGTGAGTCGTTCGCGGGCGGCGCGGGCGCGCTGCTGCGCGGCGTGTGGGTCGTCGAGCACGGTGCGCACCGCCGCGGCCAGCCGGGCCACGTCGCGCGGCGGGCACGAGACGCCGGTCTGGCCGTTGATCACCGCCTCGCCCAGCCCGCCGATGTCGGAGGTCACCAGGGGAGTGCCGGCCGCGGCCGCCTCGAGGGCCACGATCCCGAACGGCTCGTAGTGACTGGGCAGCACCGCGACATCGGCGCGATGCAGGACGGCCAGCAGCTCGGCGTGTTCGAGGTGCCCGACGAACCGGATTGCCTTGAGCACCCGGTGTTTGCGGGCCTGCTCGACGAGCCAGGCCTGCTGCGTGCCCTCGCCGGCGATGGTCAGGGTGGTGCCGGGGTGGCTGCGCCTGATCCGCGGCAGCGCGGCGATGGCGTCGTGCACACCCTTCTCGTATTCCAGCCGGCCCAGGTACAGCAGTTCGGCCGGCCCGGTGCGTGGCCGGCGTTCCGCGAAGGGCCACCGCGCCGTCTCGATGCCGTTGCAGATCACCGTGATCTCGGCCAGACCGGGGCCGAAGAGTTCGGTGATCTCGTCGGCCATCGACGCCGAACACGTGATCAGCGAGTCGGATTCGCGCACCAGCCACGACTCGACCGCGTGCACCTGACGGCTGATCGCACCGCTGACCCAGCCGGAGTGCCGGCCGGCTTCGGTGGCGTGAATCGTGGAAACCATTGGCGCATCGTAGAATTGGGCGAGCGCGATCGCCGGGTGGGCCACCAGCCAGTCGTGGGCGTGCACGACGTCGGGCCGCCAGGCGCGGTTGGTGCCCGGTGTGGTCAGCGGTAGCCCGGCGCGGATCATGGCGTGGCCCATGGCCAGTGTCCAGGCCATCATGTCGGTGCCGAAGCTGAATTCGTGCGGATCCTGGGCGGCCGCGATGACCCGGACGCCCTCGCTGATGTGATCCGACGAGGGATGGCTGCGGGGATCGGTTCCGGTGGGCCGCCGGGACAGCACGACGACGTCGTGACCCGCGGCGGCCAGCGCGGTCGACAGGTGATGCACGTGCCGGCCTAGCCCGCCGATCACCACCGGCGGGTATTCCCACGACACCATCAGGATCTTCACGCCAAGACCAACCTCGCCCGCCTCATCGGGGCAGCCTGCGGGCGTCGAGGGCGCCGAACAGCCCGTCGGCGCGGTTCCATCCCTGCGCCAGCCGCTGCGCGGTGTCGCGCCGCCCGGACGCCAGCGCGTCGGCGATCTCGCGGGTGGCGTGCGCGTGCAGATGGGCGCGGTAGCGGGCGTAGTCGGCGGCCGAATCCTTGCTCACCATGAACGGCCAGTCGCTGGAGACGGTGAGCAGCGTTTCCCGCAGGATCTGATCGGCGACGTGGTCACGGGGGATCGGCCCGTCCAGCGACGCCGTCTGGGTCAGCGCCTTGTCGACGGTGCTCAGCGCCATGTCGACCACTTCGCCGTTGAGCGCCACCAGATCGGCGACCTGCTCGCCCGCCCACACCTGCCAGTCCTTGCCCGATCCCCACGAGCTGGGCGGCAGGGCGACCGGGTTTCCGACGAAGCCGTCAGCGAGGGCGTCGGACAGCGTGCCCACCCGAACGCCCGCCTCGGGCAAGGCCCGCAGCACCCGCTCCAGCCAGGTCGGGCCCTCGTACCACCAGTGGCCGAACAGCTCGGTGTCGAAGGCGGCGATCACATGGGCGGGTCGCCCGATGCGCTCGGACTCGGAGAGCAACCGGTTGCGGACCACCTCGACGAAGTCGGCGACGTGCGTGTCGACCGCGTGGTCGGCGCGCTCGGGGTCGTAGGGCGCCTTGTCCTGCGAGGGCACGTTGCGGCCCGTCACCCGGGCGGGCTTGAGGCCGGTGAGGTGGTCATAGGTATGGAAATCGCGGTACGCGGCGTGCCCCGGATAGCCGGACTTCGGTGACCACACCCGGTAGCTGACCTGCAGGTCGCGCCCGAACGCCACCACGTCGGTGTCGCCGACGGGCCGGCCCAGCGCGGTGTCGCCGTGCAGCGACGGGCCGTCGACCATGAAGTGGGTGACGCCCGCGGCTGCGTAGTCGTGCTCCAGGCCGGGCGCGTAGGCGCACTCGGGCGCCCAGATGCCGCCCGGGCGCCGGGCCAGGCGCGCCTGCGCGTCGGCCAGACCCTCGCGCAGCGCGAACTCGCGCAGCCGGGGCGCCAGCAGCGGCTGGAACGGGTGGGCCAGCGGACCGCCGAGCAGCTCCACCGTGCCGGCGTCGAGCAGGCCGCGCAGCAGCGGGCTGCCGCCGTGCCGCCACCGGGTGGCGAAGTCGTCCAGCGCACCCTGCGCTTCGGCGGACTCGCGAATCCCCAAGGCGCGCAAGGCTTCCGGTGTGCAAGAGGGGTAGCCGGCCGACTTCGAGCGGGGGGCGCTACGCACGCTGGTGGCCACTGCGGTCGCTTCCAAGGCGCGCAGCCGCCAGTTGGCCAGCCAGTGGTGCATGCCGTCGAGGCAGTACGGGTCGTCGAGCTGCGCGTTGACCACCGGAGTGACGCCGAGGGTGATCAGGCTCCGGCGATCCTCGCCGGCCAACGTGTCGAGCACGCGCATCAGCGGCAGGTAGGCCGCCGCCCAGGATTGGTACAGCCATTCCTCGCCTACGGGCCAGCGGCCGTGATGGGCCAGCCAGGGCAGGTGGGTGTGCAAAACCAGGGTGAAGAGGCCGGGCACCCGGTTCTGCGCCGTGCTCACGGCGCTACCGCGATCGCGACCAGGTCGAGGCTGTCGTCGATGTGGTGGCCGGTGCGCGCACCCTCGCCGGCCTCGATCAGGTCGAAGTCGGCGGTGGTGACCGCGGCGACGTCGGCCGCCAGTTGGGGTGGCCAGGGGGCCCCCGGGTCAGCGGCCATTGCCCGCTGGATCTGCGCGTCGATGATCGAGCCGCCGTGCCGGGCGTCCATCTCCCGCAGCCGCGGGCCGTGGAACAGGCCGCTGATCGAGACATCGCGGAACCCGCCGTCGACCAGCAGCTGGGTGAGCTCGGCGGCGTTGAGTTCCCGGGTGTGGAAGGGGTTGATCGGGGTGTCACGGCCGGGGGAGAAGGTGATCCGGTTGGGGGTCGACATCATCAGCAGCCCGGACGGCCGCAGCACCCGGGCGCACTCCACGACGAACTGTGTTTGGTCCCACAGGTGCTCGATCACCTGGAAGTTGACCACAACGTCGACCGACGAGTCGGGCAGCGGCAGCTGCGCGAGGTTCGCCTGCATGACGTCCACCCGGGGGTAGCGGCTGCGGACATGGGCCACCGCGGCCTCGTCGTAATCGACGGCGATGACGCGGCGCGCGACGCCGGCGATCAGATCGGCGCCGTAGCCCTCGCCGCAGCCGGCCTCGAGCACGTCGGCGTCCACGCAGCGCCCGGCGAGCCGCTGGTAGACGACCTCGTGGCGGCGAAACCAGTAGTTCTCGATGTCCAAACCGGGGATGGTGCGCTCGCCCGTCAGCGTCATCACGGCGTCACCCACCGACGCGGTGTCGCCGGGGATGTGCTGCGGGACGTCAGGGACCGGTGCGCTCATTGCATAGGCAGGCTAACGCGAAGTGTCGGATTCGCGAACCGGAGACGCGAGCCCCCGCTCGTGAGGCGGCGGACGGGCTGCAAGAACGTGCCGCCCGGCGACGATCCCGTCCGGGGCAGCGGACGGGGGAGGAGCGGGCAATATGGCCTGAGCGACCAGCTATGGTGTGAATGCATACCGCACAAAGTTACCGGGTAGTAACACGGCCGTGCGTTGCGAAAACGCGTACCGAGGTTTCGTAGTCGATTGCTGCGAGCCCCCTTCGAGGAGGACGAACCACACTCATGACGAACATCGTGGTCCTGATCAAGCAGGTCCCGGACACCTGGTCGGAGCGCAAGCTCTCTGACGGCGATTTCACCTTGGACCGTGAGGCCGCCGACGCGGTGCTGGACGAGATCAACGAGCGCGCGGTCGAAGAGGCGCTGCAAATTCGCGAGCGCGAGGGCGGCGAGGGGTCGGTGACCGTGCTGACCGCGGGTCCCGAGCGCGCCACCGAGGCCATCCGCAAGGCGCTGTCGATGGGCGCCGACAAGGCCGTCCACCTCAAGGACGACGGCCTGCACGGTTCCGACGTGGTCCAGACCGGATGGGCGTTGGCGCGCGCGCTGGGCACCATCGAGGGCACCGAGCTGGTCATCGCCGGCAACGAGGCGACCGACGGCACCGGCGGCGCGGTGCCGGCCGTCATCGCCGAGTACCTGGGCCTGCCCCAGCTCACCCACGTGCGCAAGCTCTCCATCGAGGGCGACAAGGTCACCGGCGAGCGGGAGACCGACGAGGGCGTGTTCACCCTCGAGGCCACGCTGCCCGCGGTGGTCAGTGTTACCGAGAAGATCAACGAGCCGCGCTTCCCGTCCTTCAAGGGCATCATGGCCGCCAAGAAGAAAGAGGTCAGGGTGCTGACCCTGGCCGAGATCGGGGTCGAGCCCGACGAGGTCGGGCTGGAGAACGCCGGGTCGACCGTGCTGTCGTCGACGCCCAAGCCGCCCAAGACCGCGGGCGAGAAGGTCACCGACGAGGGCGAGGGCGGCAACGACATCGCCAAGTACCTGGTCGCCCAGAAGATCATCTAGCACCAGACACCTCCGGACACACGAAAGAGCGAAATAACCCATGGCTGAAGTACTGGTGCTCGTCGAGCACACAGAAGGTGCGCTGAAGAAGGTCACCTCCGAACTGATCACGGCCGCCCGCGCGCTGGGTGAGCCCGCCGCCGTCGTGGTCGGCGCGCCTGGCACCGCCGCGCCTCTGGTCGACGGTCTCAAGGAGGCCGGCGCCGCCAAGATCTACGTCGCCGAGTCCGAGGACGTCGACAAGTACCTGATCACCCCGGTGGTCGACGTGCTGGCCTCGCTTGCCGAGTCCAACTCGCCCGCTGCGGTGATCCTGTCGGCCAACGCCGACGGCAAGGAGATCGCCGGCCGGCTCGCGGCCCGCATCGGCTCCGGCCTGCTGGTCGACGTCGTCGACGTCAAGGAAGGCAACAAGGCGACCTACTCCATCTTCGGTGGCGCGTACACCGTGGAGGCGCAGGCCAACGGCGACACCCCGGTGATCACCGTGCGCGCCGGCGCGATCGACGCCGAGCCGCAGGCCGGCGCCGGCGAAGAGGTCACCGTCGAGGTGCCGGCCCCCGCCGAGAACGCCACCAAGGTCACCGCCCGCGAGCCCGCGGTCGCCGGCGACCGTCCGGAACTGACCGAGGCCACCATCGTCGTCTCCGGGGGTCGCGGCGTCGGCAGCGCGGAGAACTTCAGCGTCGTCGAGGAGCTGGCCGACTCGCTGGGCGCGGCCGTCGGCGCCTCGCGCGCCGCCGTCGACTCCGGCTACTACCCGGGCCAGTTCCAGGTGGGCCAGACCGGTAAGACGGTCTCGCCGCAGCTGTACATCGCGCTGGGCATCTCCGGTGCCATCCAGCACCGGGCGGGCATGCAGACGTCCAAGACGATCATCGCGGTCAACAAGGACGAAGAGGCGCCCATCTTCGAGATCGCCGACTACGGCGTGGTGGGCGACCTGTTCAAGGTGGCTCCGCAGCTCACCGAGGCGATCAAGACCCGCAAGGGCTGAGTTTCTCGGTTGCAAAGCCCCCGGCACCGCGGTGCCGGGGGCTGTTGCGTCGGGGGGCGAATTGACACCGCGTGCGGACCATTGACCCCTTCCCGAAACCGCCAGCACCGGCGCTAGCGGATTGCGAAGTCACACATCGGTTCCCGGGGCGGCCCCGACGCGGCTAGGCGCCGGTCAGCATCGCGTCGATGCGGCGCACGGCGATGGAGCACACCGTCAGGTAGGGCGCCGCCCACCACGGCACCGACATGCTCACCCGCGCGCCGTCGCCCACCGGGTCCACCCGATGCCGGGTCGCCGGGACACCGGCCACCTTCCACGCCCAGGATCGGCCTGGATCGAACTCGGTCACCTCGAACGGCGCAGAGACCAGCAGCGACGTCTGGACCATGCCCGTCGCGTGCAGGCCCAGCTCGGTGTGTGGCTCATCGAGCCGCGCGCCACGGATCGTCGGCCCCCACTTGGGCCACGCGTTCAGATCGACCAGCAGCTCCCACACCGCGGCCGGCGACGCCGCGATCTGCCGATCCGCGGTGAGGATCATGGCGCGGCCTGCCCAAGCCGACGCTGCTGTTCGATGACGTCATCGAGATCGGTGAGCCTTCGCAGGCCTGCCAACGGTTGGGACATGCGCGTGTTTCCCCCCAGATAGTTCTTGTTGCGCTGCAGAAACATCCAGTAGCCGGCAGCGAAGGGGCAGGCGCGCTCGCCAACCCGCTCGGCCGGGCGATACACGCAGTGCCCGCAGTAGTCGCTCATGCGGTTGATGTACGCGCCGCCCGCGGCGTAGGGCTTCGTCGCCATCAGCCCGCCGTCGGCGTGCCGCGACATGCCCACGACATTGGCGACCATCACCCAGTCGTAGCCATCGACGAAACACCGGTGGAACCAGTCGGTGACCGCGGCGGGATCCCAGCCGCGCTGCAACGCGTAATTGGACAGCACCATCAGCCGCGGGATGTGGTGTGCCCAGCCGTGGTCGCGGACCTGCGCCAGCACGTCGCGCAGGCAGCGGGCCTCGACGGCGTCGGCATCGAGCTCGGCGAACCACTCCGGCAGTCCCGCGTGCGCCTGGAGCGCGTTGTGGCGCCGGTAATCGGGCCCGAAATACCAGTAGACGTGCCAGATGTAGTCCCGCCACCCGATCAGTTGGCGGATGTAACCCTCGACACTGGCCAGCGGGGCGTTGCCCGCGCGGTAGGCGTCCTCGGCCGCGTACGCGCAGTCCAGCGGGTCGAGCAGCCCGAGGTTCATCGGAGCCGACAGCAGGCTGTGCGCCATGCAACGGTCACCGGAGAGCATGGCGTCCTCGTGAGGGCCGAAGTGCGGCAACCGATCCCGCACAAACACTCCCAGCGCGGTCTGCGCTTCGGTTGCGGTGACGGGGAATTCGCGCGGCCCGTCGCGACCGACGAAGGCGGCGTCGCCGTCGCGCTCCCAGCGGTCCAGGTCCGCGCGCACCTGCTCGTCGATCTCGTCCTCGTCGGGTCGCCACGGCGCGGGCACGCCCAGCGTCTCGGCGCCTTTCGGAGCCGGCTCTCGGTTGTCGGCGTCGAAGTTCCACCGCCCGCCCACCGGTTGTTCCCCGTCCATCAACAGCTCGAACCGGCGCCGGGCGTCGCGGTAGAAGTTCTCCAGCAGCAGCGTCCGCTGCCGCTTGGCCCACCCGTCGAAATCCGCGCGGTCGGTGCAGAATCCGCGCGCGGGCAACACCTCGATCGCCGGCCGCGACCGGACGAACCCGTCGGCGGCCCAGGTGGTGGGTTGGCACATGCTGATCGGCTCGCGCACCCGCTCCAACGCCTCGCCGTACGTGCGGGTCCGCAGGAACAGCGCCTGATCGCCCAGTTCGGCCGCGCGGTGGCGCAGCGCGGAGAGCACAAGGTGGGCCTTGCGGCGGTGAAAGCGGCGGCGCCCGAACACCGCGCGGGACTCGATGAGCAACACCGGCTGGTCGCGGTGGTCCAGGAAGTGGGGGCCCAGCTGATCGGCGAAGCACCAACGGCGCGTGTCCGGGCTCATACCGCGGCCGCGGTGTGCTTCACGACGGAGCCTGAATCCCCGAGTGGATCGTCATCTTGCACGCTCTACCCGCAACACTCGGTGCTCAACCGCGGCATTTCGTCATCTCACGTGCACCGACACGTCACAGCGGCGATGCCGACTAGCTCATCGACTACGCCACGTTGGGCTTCATGAGCATCGCTTCAGTCCTCATACCCAGCGAAAAGCCCACCGGCGCGGCGGCCACACCGCGCTACTCCCTGTTGCTGTCCACCGACCCCGCCATGATCGAGGCGGCGCAGCGGCTCCGGTACGACGTGTTCACCAGCACCCCCGGCTTCGCACTGCCGGCGGCCGGCCAGGACGGGCGGGATCTCGACCGGTTCGACGAGTTCTGCGACCACCTGTTGGTGCGCGACGACGACACCGGCGAGCTGGTCGGCTGCTACCGCATGCTGGCGCCGGCCGGCGCCATCGCGGCCGGGGGCCTCTACACCGCCACCGAGTTCGACATCCGCGCCCTGGACCCGCTGCGGCCGTCCCTGGTGGAGATGGGACGCGCCGTGGTGCGCGATGGGCATCGCAACGGCGGCGTCGTGCTGTTGATGTGGGCGGGCATCCTGGCCTACCTGGACCGCTACGGCTACGACCACGTGACCGGATGCGTGTCGGTGCCCATCGGCGATGAAGACGACGGCCCGGCGCCGGGCAGCCGGCTGCGCGGCGTCCGCGACTTCATCCTCGACCGGCACGCGGCACCGCCGGAACACCGGGTGTACCCGCACCGGCCGGTGGTGGTCAACGGGACGGCGATCGACGACATCGCGCCGCCGGCGCGGCCGTCGGTTCCGGCGCTGATGCGCGGATACCTGCGGCTGGGCGCCCAGGTGTGCGGCGAACCCGCGCACGACCCCGACTTCGGCGTCGGCGATTTCTGCGTCCTGCTGGACAAGGCGCACGCCGACACCCGATATCTCAAACGCCTCCGGTCGGTGTCGGCGGCATCGGAAATGGCGGGCGGCCGGCGATGAACGCCCCGGCGGGCACCGGACACTCCTGGCTGCCGCGCGCCTCGTGCGATGCGGGCTGTGTGGGCGTGGGCGACGTGGCGACGCCGCGACGGCTGCGGGTGACGCTGCGGATCGCCCTTCGCCTCACGCTGGCGCTGCTGCTGGCGCCGGGGCTGCCGCTGCTGGCGGTGCCGCTGCCGGGCCGCACCCGCGCGCAGCGCATCTATTGCCGCGCGGTGCTGCGCTGCCTGGGGGTGCGAATCACCGTGACGGGCAACCCGATTCGCAACCTGCGCGGGGTGCTGGTGGTGAGCCCGCACATGTCGTGGCTCGACGTCTTCGCCATCGGCTCGGTGCTGCCCGGGTCGTTCGTCGCGCGCGCCGACATGTTCACCGGCCGCGCGACCGGGGTGGTGGCCCGCATCCTGAAGATCATCCCCATCGAGCGGTCCAGTCTGCGGCGGCTGCCCGGCGTGGTCGACGCCGTCGCCCGCCGGCTGCGCGCCGGTCAGACGGTGGTGGCCTTCCCGGAGGGCACCACCTGGTGCGGAGTGTCCGGCGACGATGCCGGTCGGGACACGGCCGGAAAAGAAGCCGGACAATCGCATCAAGGCCGGGGCGCCTTCTACCCGGCGATGTTCCAGGCCGCGATCGATGCCGCCCGCCCGGTGCAGCCCGTGCGGCTGACCTATCACCACGTCGACGGCAGCCCCTCGACGGTGCCGGCCTTCGTCGGCGACGAGACCCTGCTGAGCTCCATTCGGCGGCTGCTCGTCGTGCCGCGCACGCTGGCGCGGGTGCACGTCGAGTCCCTGCAGCTCCCGGGGACCGACCGGCGCGCCCTGGCCCACCGCTGCCAGTCCGCGGTGGGCGGCGGAACCATCCGGCGCGCTGGTCACGGGCACGTGCTGGTGGCCTGAGCAAACGGGCGGGCCGGTATCGTGGTTCGCGTCATGGTCTACCTCGATCACGCCGCCACCACCCCGATGCACCCCGCCGCCGTCGAGGCGATGACGGCTGTGCTCGGCACGGTCGGCAACGCGTCCTCGCTGCACACCAGCGGCCGGGCGGCGCGGCGCCGCATCGAGGAGTCCCGCGAGCTGATCGCCGACCGGCTGGGCGCGCGCCCCTCGGAGGTCATCTTCACCGCCGGCGGCACCGAGAGCGACAACCTGGCGGTCAAGGGCATCTACTGGGCCCGACGAGGAGCCGATCCGCGCCGCCGGCGCATCGTCACCAGTGAGGTGGAACACCACGCCGTGCTGGACTCGGTCAATTGGCTCGTCGAGCACGAGGGCGCCGAGGTCACCTGGCTGCCGACCGCCCCCGACGGGTCGGTGTCGGCCGCGGCGCTGCGCGACGTGCTCACGCGCCACGACGACGTCGCGCTGGTCTCGGTGATGTGGGCCAACAACGAGGTCGGCACCGTGCTGCCGGCGGCCGAACTCGCCGCCGTCGCAGCCGAATTCGGCGTGCCGATGCACAGCGACGCCGTCCAGGCGGTGGGGCAGCTACCGGTCGACTTCGCCGCCAGTGGGCTGTCGGCGATGAGCGTGACCGCGCACAAGTTCGGCGGCCCGCCGGCCGTGGGTGCGCTGCTGCTGCGCCGCGACGTGGCCTGCGTGCCGCTGGCGCACGGGGGCGGGCAGGAGCGCGACATCCGTTCGGGCACCGCCGATGTCGCCGGTGCGGTCGGAATGGCCGCGGCGGCCCGGATCTCGGTCGACGGGCTCGAGACCAACAGCGCCCGGCTGCGGGCGTTGCGCGACCGGCTGGTCGACGGCGTGCTGGGCGGCATCGAGGACGTCACCCTCAACGGGGCCCGCGACCCGCTGCGGCTGCCCGGCAACGCACACTTCACCTTCCGCGGCTGCGAGGGCGATGCGCTGTTGATGCTCCTGGACGCTAACGGGATCGAGTGTTCGACCGGATCGGCGTGCACCGCGGGCGTCGCGCAGCCCTCGCACGTGCTGATCGCGATGGGCGCCGACGCGGCCACCGCGCGTGGATCATTGCGACTCTCGTTGGGGCACACCAGTTCCGACGCCGACGTCGACGCCGTGCTGCGCGTGCTGCCGGGCGCGGTGGACCGCGCCCGACGGGCCGCGCTGGCCGCCGCGGGGGCGTCCTAAGTGAAAGTGCTTGCCGCCATGAGCGGCGGCGTCGACTCGTCGGTCGCCGCCGCCCGGATGGTCGACGCCGGACACGACGTGGTGGGCGTGCACCTGGCGCTGTCCAGCGCGCCCGGCACGCTGCGCACCGGCTCGCGGGGGTGCTGCTCGAAGGAGGATGCCTCCGATGCGCGCCGCGTCGCCGACGTGCTCGGAATCCCGTTCTACGTATGGGATTTCGCGGAGAGGTTCGCCACGGACGTCATCGACGAATTCGTGGCGTCGTACGCGCGCGGCGAAACGCCCAACCCGTGTGTGGTGTGCAATCAGAAGATCAAATTCTCGGCGCTGTCCGCGAAAGCCGTTGCGCTGGGCTTCGATACGGTGGCCACCGGCCATTACGCCCGGCTCGCCGACGGCCGGCTGCGCCGCGCCGTCGATCACGACAAAGACCAGTCCTACGTGCTGGCCGTCTTGAGCGCCGAGCAGCTGCGGCACGCGGCGTTCCCGATCGGGGACACCCCCAAGCCGCAGATCCGGGCCGAAGCCGCCCGGCGCGGCCTGACCGTCGCCGACAAGCCGGACAGCCACGACATCTGCTTCATCCCCTCGGGCAACACCCGCGCGTTCCTGGGCGAGCGCATCGGGGTGCGCCGCGGCGCGGTGGTCAATGCGGACGGCACGGTGCTCGCCGAGCACGACGGCGTGCACGGTTTCACCATCGGGCAGCGCAAGGGACTCGGCATCGCCGGACCGGGACCCGACGGCCGCCCGCGCTACGTGACAGCGATCGACGCCGAGACGGCCACGGTGCGGGTGGGGGAGGCCGCCGACCTCGAGATACACGAAATGGTCGGGCGGGCACCGGTTTTCACCTCGGGCGTCGCGCCGTCGGGCCCGCTGGAGTGCGCGGTTCAGGTGCGCGCGCACGGTGAAGCCGCCGACGCGATAGCCGAACTGGTCAACGGCGAGCTGGTGGTGCGACTGCGCGCCCCGATGCGCGGCGTGGCGCGGGGCCAGACGCTGGTGCTCTATCGCCGCGACCCCGACGGCGACGAGGTGCTCGGCAGCGCCACCATCGCCGGCACCGCACGCTGATCACCGCGGCATGTTCGCCGAGA